>JAJYRY010000042.1 GCA_021793855.1 Thermoplasmata archaeon | reverse complement strand
CAAAGAAATATTGCAGGAGCGTTTCAGTAAACGTTACATAGTCTATTCTAACCACCAGACGTTGTTGCAGGCGTCATTAGCCAGTCTCGACCTGGCGGTTGTTATGAGCGCGGAAACGCCATTCCGCTCATGTTGACCCAAAATCACAACGTTATATTTATTGCTTTCATTCACCTTTTTATTCTATGAAAGCCAGTTTTCTTCAATACCTCAAATAATAATACCACTCAGTCTGCCCGTCGTTCATCACTTTTTCAGACTAGGCTGAATTCATCATAGTGGCATACTTGAATTCCTGAAACCTATTTCTTATTTGCTAAACGCAGTTTTTTCTTTAGCATTGCCCTACCCCTATCATGCCTGAGAACAACGGGTTCCCAATTACAGACCAAGACAGACAGCTTATAAAAAAAGCTGAGGAAACCATAAGCAAAGGATACAAGGAGAACTGGCACAGCATAGGGGCTTCCCTGAGGACAGAGGATGGAAACGTCTTCTCATCCATACACTTTGATGCAACTGTAGGCAGAATCTCCATATGCGCAGAACCTATTGCAATGGCAAATGCCATAATGGCAGGTCATGAGAAACTGGACACCATTGTTGCAGTAAAGCACCCGAATGATAAACGCGGCAGGCCGGATTTTGAGGTTGTTTCTCCATGCGGAATGTGCAGAGAAATGTTAACAGATTACGATCAGGAAGTCAAGGTCATAATTAAGACAACAGAGGGCCTGAAGAAAGTATACATGAGAGACCTTCTGCCGTACAAATACAAAGAACCTGCAGATTGAACCTGCCCGCTCCGTTAAATTTTTATTGACTCTGCGCTCTACTAATTCCCAATGGGGCTGTGGGGTAGCTTGGTATCCTACGGGCTTTGGGAGCCTGAGACTCCGGTCCAAATCCGGGCAGCCCCATCTGTTCTATGTCCGGATTCATGCATCCGTGCCAATTCCGTCATTTTTTCTCCTTCCTTGAAATATCTCCTCAAGTCGGGATCTAACCACCTCCGCAACTTCATGCTGTGAAACGTGCGTATAGCGCTGAGTGGTCCTGAGTGACCTGTGGCCGAGATGAATTTGGACCATGGGCTAGAGAATCATTATCACGTTAGTATAAAAAAATTTTTATATCTATAAATATAACAAAAATAGTATCAGTTCATCCCGGATTTCTGGATTATATTTTAAGTCAGCAAAACGGACGTGAATGTAAAATAGAAACATGGGAGATGCGAATATATTCGGGAAATTTGAACAGGTGAAAATTTGATAAAGAAATTGATGAAATATGGATTTATTATATTATTAGCAGGAATAGTAACTTTGATCATTAGTCTTGACAGGCTTTCATATCTTAATGGCTTGGGCGGGTTAGCGCTTGCGTTTACTAACTATAGCAGTTTTCGTCTTCAGTATGTTTCATACACCCTTTCAGAGGGGTGGGGAATCGGTGCATTGATTGTAGGTGCAGTAATGCTTTTCCTAGCAGTATATCCTTTCGAGAACACTGTTAACCTTAAGAAACTTCAAAAATATGGAAAGGCTGGATTAGTTGGAGTAACTATCGTTGGAATAATTTTCTCTGGTTTTTCTATTTATGTTATAACTCCTTCGCTACACGGACAAATGAAAGCAACCGTTACTGAAAGTGGAAATTCATTTGTTTCAACGTCCAACTTGACAGTTAGCTACACCGCCTCAGTTTCTGGTGGAGAGGGCCCATATAATTTTACATGGTATGTTACACCTCAGAATTTCATAGGTGTTGGCTATAATTACAGCGGTCAGTTCAATTCTCATTTCTCTGTAACATACCACTGTTATGAAATGAACCCCAATAACTTCTTCGCAGATCCCTCACCTGAGAATTTTACAGTGCAAGTAACCATTACGGATTCATTGCTGAATAGCACTTCAGCAAACGTGACAACTGAGGTGACGTATTGAGAATGTACCATTACCAGAACTTTTGGAATGTATCGAATGCACTCGGCGGAACTAATAAGAGTTTGAAAAGGTGAGGAAATGGATTCTGATAGAAAGGAGAAATTTGGAATCATATGCAGAGTTGCGATTGATCATGATGACCCACAAGAAAGTGTATCTCATCGGACAAAGGTGTATAGAAAAGACAGAACTCCAAACAAACCTGATTATCGTGATTTAATGAAAAATGGGGGTCAAGGTTGGAGGAGAGAACACAGCGAGCGAGGACTTCTAGAGTGGGGAACGCCAACGGATTACCTTGGTGATGGAGAGAGACTAATGCTTTTTGACACGGATAGTAGAGAGATAACAGTAGTTGCAGAAATTGAGCCAGATAAGTACTATTTAGAAGATAATTACTATAAATTCAGGAATATAATCAAAGAAGGTTATCTGAAGGTTTTGAAAAAACCTGTTCCGTTAGAAGAAATAAAAAAAGTAAATGACCTAGACAAGTTTCAAAATTACCGCCTTTTCAAGGATATAACTGAAGAGCAGTATGAGGCTATTCTGGAAATTAGCGATAAAGTCTATTGAGGAATTTACCACGTTTTGATCGTAAAATCCAACGAGGTTTTCCTCTTTAACACAAATTATACCTGCTAAAGCTTTTCTTCTTTTCTGGCTATAACATGTATATAAGTGATTTCGCTACATCAGTTGGTTAATGCACACGTATTACCTAGCAGACCATAGCAGATTGGACATAAACGATTCGGCGTGTTCTACTATCGACTTGAAGCTGTGTCCTTCAAATTGATCTACAATATTTTCAGGCAAAAGGACATATCTCCAGTTTCTAGGTTGATCTCGGGGATGGTTGTTCGCATTGGACACACTCCTGCAGAACTGTTGAGCAGCGATCATCTTTGCCTTAACGTCTAGGTCGTTGTATGCATCCTTCTCAGACTTGGTCTCAACTATAAACATCGAATCTTTAGTCTTTACCAAAAAATCCGGGTAGTATCTGCCTATGAAACCTTTATTGTCTAAATACATGATTGAAAACCTATGTACATATTGGTCAAGTTTTACGTATGCTACCACTCCTGAATCCTTTTCCAGTACAAATTCAGCGAACCGTCTTTCCAAGCCACCTCTTGGTCCAAAATCAAGATATGGATAGACGCATTTTTTGGTTGATAGCGATCTTTCCACTGTGATTTTCAACTCACAGTATGTCGAGAGTGATAACCAATCAACTACCGTAGCGCTTACTGCTTTCCTATTTGATATGAAGCGCGTTATCCCCTTTCTCAGATTGGTGACGATGAAATCAACAAGCTGAAAATTACTAAGCTTAACCACGTTTTCCTGAAGTTTGAAGTCGATCTTCCGCCCAAACAGGACATTGGAAACATATTCATCTGTTATTCTAGCTATGTCGCCAAAGTATCTCGTGAGCCAGTTCATATTCCTGCTTCCACCTATGACTTCCAGCGTTGCGTTTCTCAGAAAACCGGTGTAGCTGAAATCTTTTTCCTCCATATTCCAGTCTTGCATGAACTTGGTCTGCGGGTGAAAGTCAGTTATTATTACTGATTTGGACTCAAGTTGCTCAAATGCCACAGGGCAGCGTTGAAGTTCGTCAATGTTGAAATATGAGAAATCTACGTATTCCTGAACTGTATCCCGATATGACCCGGGCCAGTACATATCAAACTCCGGTACCCGATTTTTATCTAGTGTCACCAGGATTCGCTTTGAGTCAAGCGCTATGCTTCTCGACTCGCCGGACGAAAGCAACGCACCGGCGTTTTTTAGGTCAGTATAAATTTGATTGTATTTTGGATGTTCGACGATGAACAGGAAATCATACGAATTGATGAGTGGTTCATTTCTCCTGAGAAGGTCCATGTTCTGAAGCTTTGGCTCCAAGTATTCATCTTCCGTGAACATAAGCCTAATCCCCCTCCCTATGATCTGTTCTGTGAGAAGATCAGATTCTGAAGGTCTGAGTACAACAAGCACGCATACATTTCTTACGTCAAAACCCTCCTTTAACATCATCACACTAACAATTGCCCTAACATTGTTTTCATAAGAGTCGCTGGCAAAGACTCTCTCCTTAAGGTCCCTGTATTCATCTTCCGGCAATTTGTCTTTCTTGTCACTGTGTATTGTAAGTACCTGCGACTCTTCGTTATCACCCATTCTTTGTCTCAGGTACGCAGATAATTCCTCCGCCTCACCATTGTCCCCTGCAACAACGAACATGATCGGCTTCTTATGGATGTTGAGCCTCTTGAAATCGTCTTCCAGCTGTTGCAGTTTCTCGTAGCCTACCTGCAGCATGTGTCTCTGAACGTCGCTCAAGGCCAGAATTTTCTGAGCTTCATCTTTGTGTGCTGTAACTGAGAATTTCTCGTTTTCTGACAATTTTTCAATCTTTTCAGAAAGATAGGAACTTTTCTCAATGAAAATCTGCTTCACCAGCATATCGTTCATTGCTTCGACGAGCCCATAGTCATAGATAACATGCTTCATCCACTCTTTCTTCTTGCCACTGATCGCATAAGGTGTTGCTGTGAAATCGTACTGAACAAATGTAGTGCTCTGTTTCCCTTTGATGTTTATGTATAACCTCTCAACCGCCTCCTGCCATCTCTTAAGATCCTTGTCCGACGCATTTTGCAGGTGATGGGCTTCATCGTTTATTACGACGAGGGAATCATTTGCGGTGAGGAAATCGTAGAAATTCTGCACTCTATAGAAATCACTGTCTTCTCTAAATTCTATACCCAGATCTTCAGAAATAGTTTTTTCCCTGCTTGATGAATATATAAGCTGATGCCAGTTTGTAATCATTATGAATGGTAACTCAGTTGAGGGCGTATTCCCAGTAATATCGTCCTTAGTGTATATTCTCAATTCAAATTCCGACCTCCAGGATTCTGGCATAAACAGATCATGCTCTAGGTCGGAGCTCAGTCTGTCTCTTTTTCTACTCTTCACCTTGCCAAGAAAACTATCAAGCAGGCGCTCGTAAACAATGTTCCCTGGAGCTACGATAAGAAAATACTGGGAGAATCTCCCATCATCATGTTTCAATTTGTTGAAGTATTGCCAAACAATCAAGGCATTAATAACCCAAGTCTTCCCTGTGCCTGTCGCCATCTTAATGGCGAATCTGGGGAAGGCCATCTTTTCCAGCTCCTTTTCAAGCCCTTCTCCACCAAGTTCTTCATCGTCGAACAGGTCAAAAAGTTCTCCTGGTATAGGTGCATCAAGTATTTCGTAACAATATACTATTGCTTCTATAGCCCTCTTCTGGGAAAGATGGAATCTGAACTCTTCGTGAATCTCTGTGTTGAACCAGTACTCCAGTAGTTCCCTGGTAACAGGTGTTATATCTTTTCCATTCTGTGAGGCATAATTGTTGTCAGACCAAGTTTCAACTTCTTTTATTATTCTCTGTGCCAGTGGATGTTTTGCAAAGTAGTCTTTGTCCTTAGTTTTCCGGGACATAAAGTTACCTCAAATCTATCTTCTTCGATGCAGAAGCATCATTGCCAAACACGTCCACGACCCTTACAGCTATGTTGTATTCCCTGCCTCTCTTGACTTTGAAATCGGCAATTGTAATCACTGGCTCCTTTGACCTGCGATTTCTAATTGCCTGCCACGTGCTTTTGAATGTTAAAGAGTCGTAATCCCAATCCACAGCCCAGAAATCGATGAGGGAGGCATAATTTTGTTTGAGAAGCTCTTCTGCCTCTTTTCGTTTATCCTCGTCCTTTATGGGGTTGTCCATTACCACATACTGATCAATTGATATTTTAATTACAGCTTCATCTCCGGACCGATCTATTATCTCAGGTTCAGAGACCTTCAGATAGGGTTTCTGGTAAAAAATTATCCTGTCTGCGAGGGAGGGATCGCCAACCTTTGTGCTTCTGAGGTATTTATACACGTCTGAAGGAATTATTTTCGATTCAATTTTAGCGTTCACTGTGGAGCTCAATTTCCTGAGGTCTTCGTCGTAATTGTAATCATAGTCCCATGCAAGGATTACAACGTTTCTGTAACCTCGTCCATCAAGTGCCAATGCATCTTTGGAAAGTTCCACCGCCTTTCTCGCCGTCATGGGACGATCAGGTTCACAGACGTAAACCAGAGTGTTTCTATCAGTGTTGCTTATGCCCATGCCCTGTTTATCCTCTCTTGGGCTTGCACCATACAATTTCAGGACGATATTATACATCTCCCTTAGCCTTACCTCATGAAGATAGATGAGCTGGCGTTGATAATTGCCAAGATTCTCAATTAAGAACGGATCAACTCTCTGATTGACAAGACGTGACCTTGTGACTTGTATTGCTGTTTTGGATAAATCCGTGGTTATCCACCTTCGCCCGATTCTCTCAGCTACTGCAGCTGTTGTACCTGAACCACAGAAGAAATCTGCCACAAGGCCGTTCTCACTTGATGAGGACTTTATAATCAATTCCAACAGTTCTTCTTTTTTTTCTGTAGGATATCCTTGAGTGAAAGAATAAGCAGTAATGTCTTCCCACAAACTGTCTCTCAGTTCAAAATCGGAAGATGGGATAAAATATTCAGGTTTTCCCGTATTTGGATTAGACCTAAGGATACCTTCGGCTATAGCCGATAGTGCTCTTTCTTTGGTCCAACGCCAATGATTTCCTTGGTTTGGTCTGTATCCAAAAAGCTCATAATCCATTCCGTTTCTGATACCTGAAGCCTCAAATGAATGCCACCTATCCGGTTTCTTCATTTCCCTTTTGGCAGGATCAATCAGGTGTTCCGAAGATTTAGAGTAGAACAGTAAATAGTCAATACCTACATTAAGCGATGGAACACGTTCTCTTTCCCTGACATTTTTGCGTATTCTCCTGACAATGATCTCATTCCTGAAGTTGTCGTTTCCGAAAATCTCATCCATTACTACCTTAATGTAATGCGATGCCTTTTGGTCGCAATGAACGTAAATTGCCCCGTCGTTACTTAGAAGCCTCTTCATAACTTGTAACCTTGGATAAAGCATGTCTAGAAATGAGTCAAGGCCTCTTTCCCAAGTATCTGTGTATGCAAGTCGCTCGCTAATTGGCAGCTCCCTTTCAAAATCCTTGTTTCCAATTCTCACATCGTTCGGGAAATTAAAATTCTCCCCAGTGTTGAAAGGTGGATCGATATAAATCAAATCAATCTGGCCTTCGTAACCTTGAGAAAGCAGTGCCTGCATTATTAGCAAATTATCGCCCCATATCAATCTGTTAGGCGTAGTAGGGACATCTGGCGTATCGTTTCCAAGAAAGCTTGAAAGTGGTCCAGTGGCCCTGTTGGGATAAACTATCTCTGCAGTTTGGAACATAAGATCTTTAGCTGAGGGTTCTTTTCTTGGCTTTGAAGCCCATACTAACCTAGCAGTATCTTTCTGCCTTCTCTTTTCATTCCCAAGCCTAGCTCTCTCCTCAATGACCGATTCTTCAAAATTTTCATTATTTTCCACTGTTTCACACTCTTTGCTAAATTATAGCGCCTTCAATGTTCCAGACACAACGCGAATTATTGTAGCTCGTCTTGAATATTCATTTATAACAATAGAGTGTATTTTAGATTTTCAGTGCATGTTTTTCAACTGCTCGCTTCCATGCTTCTGAATATTTAACAAATTTCCCCCTCTAAAGAGATAAGTAGAGTTAGCAAAATTGAGTTGTCAATCCATAAGAACTGACTGACATGTGCCTACTCTAGAATAGTGCACTTGTCTTTCCTTGAGACTTATCGCAACTAAATATCAATGAGTTGTTAACCAGACGGTTAGAAAATCTGGTTTCTGTGGTCAAATGAGGTTTTTATAATCACGTTCTCACGCCTTGATAAACTCACTCAACGTGGAAATAACAAGATCAAAATCAGGAACATTCCTTACCAGACCAGGAATTTCTTTTTCCCATTGGGATTTCAATCTGCCCAACCTCTCTAACAAAATATCCCTGTTAAATTCCAGCGAGTAGAATTCAAGCTTCCTGGATGCCAGATGCAGGTCAAGCTCCACATTTTTCTGGCTCAGGTAATATAGATCGTACAAGTCCCTCGCCT
>JAJYRY010000001.1 GCA_021793855.1 Thermoplasmata archaeon | reverse complement strand
TGTTGCTCTTTCCCGAAGCATTCGGTCCAGTTACAGATGTATAACCTGATCTAAAGTCTACGACTGTCTTTCTTCCAAATGACTTGAAGTTCTCCATTTCAATTCTTTTTAGGAACATTTTAATCACAGTATGACAGTTGTCTGTTATATGGCATCAATATGTCATACTTTATATATATATTTTTCTGTCACCAAAAGGAAGACTAAATTGAGTTCTCCTACAGGACACGTCTACACTTTTTAAAATGAAATTTACCATTCTAATCTAATTATTTTTCCATCTGGCAGACAAATAGTTGATATTTGGGATAATTACAAAATTGTTATACGTCGAATGAAGTTGAAGATGGATTTGTCCTTCATTTACTGGCTCTGGAAGAGCATCTTGAATTCATGCACTGTTCGGTTTCATTTCGAGCAAACTTGAAAATTGCGATTGGGAAACCGTCTACTGGACACTTCTTGTCCGTTGGAATCAGATCGACCTTCTGAGGAATAGAAAGTGTCACCTTGCAGTTTGGATAATTCGAGCATCCGATGAATCTGGTGTTCATCCTGCTTCTTCTCAGCACCAGATTTCCTCCATCTGACGGACACTTTCCGAAATTCTCCCTGCTGGTGTTGTAATCACACTTGTTGTCCACACACCTGGTTTCCGGTCGCTCTCCTTTCCTTATCACCTTGATTAGGAACAGTCCACATACGGGACATTTTTCGTCAGTAACTTCTACCTTTCCAGTCCTTGGAAGGAATTGGAAGAAGTCGTTAGAGGGTCCAGTGCACTTAATGTATCTTGCATTGTTCCCATAGTCCATTATGAGGTCTGAGCCGCACTTTGGACATTTTCCCACGACCTTCTCAAGTCTCAGAGTTTCGTAGAACTTCTCATTTATCTTGTCGGATTTGTTGAGGAGTTCGTCCAAGAGCCCTGTCAATATGTTTCGGCTGTCGTCTACGACTTCGTCTTTTTTCTTGGCGCCTGAAGCAATTTGATCCATTTCTTGTTCAAGTTTTGCCGTCATTTCTGGTCTTGCAACCGATTCAGAATTCATGATCAGAGATTCTCCCATTGCCATCCCCAGAGGTCTCACCCTGATTGGATTTCCGTCTATGAAACCCCTGTCATAGAGTTTCTGAATGATCTCGTGCCTCGTACTCTTAGTCCCCAGGAGCTCCTTTTCCATCTTTTCGAGCAGTGAACCCTGGGAATATCTTGGCGGAGGATTTGTGTTCTTTTCGTCAACATTCGGATCTACAAAACTGACCTCTTCACCAACGGTTAATTCGGGATTCTTCTTCTCCTGATAGTAAACTATCGGGTAATACTCCATCCACCCTCTATTTATTGCTTTAGAAGCCGTATAAAAGAACTTCAATCCCTCTGTCTCAACTACATATTCAGTGTCCAGGACATCCGCATTCTCGGCCACCGTAGCCATGAATCTTCTTGCAACCAGATCGTAAATCTTGAAGTAATCTCCCTTTAGCTCGCTCTTCTTGATGGAAGACGTGGGATATATAGGCGGATGATCAGTCGTCTCCACCCTTCCCCTGGATGGAAAGAGTTTGCTGTGAGTCATCAAATGGTCCACTTCCTTCTTCAAGTAAGAGTCAGAAAGATTCGAGAGAATAGACTTGATGCTAAGGGTTCGCGGATAGACGGTGTTGTCAGTCCTCGGATAAGATATCTTGCCGTGCTGATAGAGTGTCTCGGCGATAGCCATCGCACGTTCGACCGGTATTCCAATCCTGTTTGCATCTCTCAGAAATTCTGTGGTTGAAAAAGGAACTGGTCTGTATATTTTCCTATCTTTATCATTCCTTTCCTTCACCAAAACGCTTTTGTTTTTCTTGACAATTTCTAGCAACTTTTCTGCTTCTTCTTTATTCTTGATCGGATTTCCTTCATAGCCGAATTTGACGCCGTTGACCAGTATGCTCAATTCATAGTATTTCTCCGGAACAAATGTCCTGATTTCCATTTCCCTCTCAACAAGGATCGTGAGTGTAGGACTCTGCACCCTTCCGACCGATATGAATTCCGCTCCAAGTCTGTTAGTTGCAATACTGAAAAATCTGGTGAGTGCAGCTCCCCACATCAGATCAATGTACTGTCTCGCTTCTGCTGATCCAGCAAGGTTGTAGTCAACCTCCGCTAGGTTTTCAAAAGATTGAACAAGATCATATTTTGTGAGGGCACTAAATCTCGCTCTCCGGATTCCAGTGCTCCTTTCCATTAGTCTTAGCGTCTCAGCTCCAATCAGTTCTCCTTCTCGGTCGTAATCGGTCGCAACTATCACTTCGGCATTTTCCTGATCTAGCTTTCTCAGCACACCATCAAGACCCTTGATTTTGACATTCTCAATAGGTTTCACGTTGACCAGCTGTTTAAGATTGTCCAACTTCCAGCTGCTGTATTCCCTCGGATAGTCCAGTTCTATTATGTGGCCCCTTAGCGAGAGAACGGAATACGCGCTCTCGCCTCTCTGGAACTTCAGTATGGTAGATGAGCCTACTTTCACCCTGCTAATCTCCCCATCGCTCAAGGCCGTTGCTATCCTTAAAGCGACGTTTGACTTCTCGGCAATAATTAAGCTTCCCACTGAGCCTCAATATTAATGACTTATAAAAAATGGTTTGTCTGTTAGGCAGAAATTTCGACCCATAAGAGGCTGTCCCCAAAAAAAGACTTTCAAGGAAGCGGTATTATCTTGAAAATGATAAGCGAAAGCGCAATGGAAACAACTATGGAGGCAACGCTGAGCACCTTTGCCCTGTTTGCGGAGCTTTTGATTATGGAATTTATCTTGGCCCATTGATTCTCTCCAGCCACTTTTAGCCAGATGTCTCTTTTCACGTATTCCATTCTTACTTCCTTCGGATTCAGTGTTTCCTCCTCAAGCTTCTTCACGATTTTCACGATTTCGTCGTGGTCTGAGAATCTTCCAACTGGGTTCACGTTGAGGCCATTTGTGTTGACAATGTGATTGTCTGTTGTGCAAACCAATATCTTGTCGTATCCATCCAGTGAACTCTCCACTTTTTGCCTGAACTCATATTCCATGTTATTTCCATCGAACAGAACGATTGCGAGTTTCTTCGAACCGATAGAAATGGAAACAAAAGCGATTCCACCAGGTCCAATATCTTTGTACTCCGGGACGGATCTGCTGTAGGCCACCGATATAGTTTTCTTGCTCTTCCTGCTCTTGACCGCCTGTTCAACTTCTTCAAGAAGGTACGAAATGTCTTCAAGTTCTTTCGGTTCGTCCATATTGTTGTTGTGCTGGTCTATGGTGACGGCCCACTTGAGACCTAGCAATTTTGCTTTTCGGACAATTTTTCTTCCTTCTGTAATCTTTACATCATCAAACCTTGGGTCGTCAGGGGAGATGAAGAAGATACCTCCATCTCCAAGAGGCAAGAAAGTAAGATACTTTCCAAAGTATGGTTCGTAACAGTAAGTAGACTCTTTTCCACTTTCGCCTATCACCTTTGAGATTTTATCCACCTCAGAGTCTCCCGCACAGTTATCATCATGAGTGGTGGTTGTGTGGAACACCAGAAGCCTCTGGTCTTCGTGATTTTTCTGGAGTTTTGCCGTGATGTTGGAGCTCCCCAAATCACCAAGTGGTCCAGGGTGTACGTATGGAAAGACCATTGTTAAATTCTGACTCTCAGATTTCATCCTGAGAAGTGAGATCTCACGTGGTGCTAGCGTTGTATACATGTCCTCAAAGAACTTCTTGAGAATGACATTATAAGATATCTCCGTGGTGACGGTATTGACGAACTCTCTGAGTATCTTTATCGGATCCGTGGAGAATTCCTTGACGAACCTGGAAACTGTCAGCTTGACGAAGAGGTGGGACGCAAGTGCATATACTATCGACGATAGAACCAGCGGTAGAATGAAGATCGTGTACTTCGGGTCGAGTAGGACGATGTAGAAGGAGAAGAAAAGAGAAAATGATATCGCGATCGTGTGAATCAGAACTACATTCCTGTTGGTGAATGTTATGTAGACCATTGTGCGTAGGAATGGGATGGAAGTAATCGAGACAAGCAACGCAAGCGGCGGCTTAAGGAAATGAAAGGCGATGACTATCAGATAAAAGATTGTCGCGAAGTAGAGGCTGACAACGTTCAGAAAGAGGACTCTCGGAGGGGGGAATTTGAATTTAAATATTCTTGGAGACAGCAAGTCCCAGATTATGAGACTGACAATTGAGAGCGTATAGATCAAGGTAAATCTCAGGTCGAGAGAGGTGAAATAGAAGAGGGGGATCAGAACGACTATGAGAGGCAATACTAGGTAGAATTTAGGAGCACGAAAGGCGAATCTCCTCAGTCTCTGACTTTCATTCACCCGAATCGTAGGTAAATGAGGACTTTATTATTTATTTTGCCACAACATAGTGCAAAGATAGAGAGCCTATGATCAAGTTAAGATAGAACGTTATAAATCTCCAGATAAGAACGAATGCCACTATTCCACCATTGGGAAAGAAGGCAGAGAAAGTGGCAATCATTAAGACTTCCATTATTCCTGCAGATCCCGGCGTCACGGGAAGAAGGGAAATCAGAACGAGCAGCACCTGAATGAAAATCACATCTATCAGATTCGGGGAATAACCAAAACCGAGTATGAGCACCACTGGCACCGTGAAATCTGAGAGCCACAGCAAAGAAGTGACCGCCAAACCCAAGACAAGTGCCCCGGGATGTTTCAGAAATATCTCCTTTGTGGACGAGGCATACGTCTCCACGTGCTCGAAAAGCTTGGGGAGGCGCTCCTCATAACCTTTGCCCTTTCTATCAAAACGCCTGGCTGTTCTCTCCAGCCATCCTTTTATTCGAATCATCAGGGTGTTTGCACCCATCGATGCAAGAAGGAAAAAGAGAAAGAGAACTAGCATTATGACGCCGATGATAGCAATCAACTTCAAATCGCCTGAAAGCACCTCCAGACCCATCATGATGACGAAGGCGAAGACACCCACGAAGAATATGGAGTCAAATCCTCTCTCTCCTAGCGCGATTGCTGTTGCAGTTCCTACCGGTTCACCATAATCGGTCAATTTCTTGATCCTTACCGGCTCTCCTCCTACATATCCTGGCGTTATGGAGGCAGCAAATAGCGAGGAAATTACTGCGATGAATGCTTTTGAAAAAGATATCTTGTAGCCATTCGACCGGGACAGTAACTTTATTCGGAGAGACCAGAAAACGAAGGAGAGTATGTGAAGTGAGATAGCTGCAAGAAAGAACAAATAGAACGTGGAAGGAAGAGCAGATATGGCCCGGACCAGGTTTCCAAACCCATAGATCAGGGCGAAAATCAGGAGGGTGACTGCTGAGATGGCGATGCCGATGTACTTACTTCCTGCCTTTAAGTTCAATTAGTTCACCATATATTTTCTCCAGCTGCTCTGCAGTCGATTGAATTGAATACTCAAGGCTGGATTTTCGGGCGTTCTCAGAATAACTTCCGAGATCCCTTCCATCCAGTTCACGGATCTTGTTGACGAGTGCATCGGAGTCTCCGTAGTCCACAAACCAGCCGTTGTAATTCTCTCTCAGGATACCAATTTCCCTTGTCTCGTGAGAACCTATTACTGGTGTTCCAGAAGCCATAGCCTCAATAAACACCACCCCAAATGTCTCAGCCCTCGAGGGGGCTACCAGCAGTTTTGCATTCGTCAGGAGACCTATCTTCTCTGCCTCCGAAACGTATCCCAGGTACTCGATGTTGTCGTGATGCCCTGCAAAATCGATCACACTTGCTTTGAGAGGACCAGTCCCTGCAATCTTGAACTTCCGCTCCGGAAGCTTTGAGGCTGCTTCAAGTATCTCCATTATACCCTTGTCCTGCGTCAGTCTTCCAACAAAGAAGTAATAGTCTTCCTTCTTGCTGCTGTAAACAAATCGACTGAGATCTATCCCTACTGGCACGATTTTAGACGTATTGCCAAAAGTGCCAAGATAATCCGCCACCAGCTTTGAGGGAGAGACAATGAGGTCCAGCCTTGCATAGAGGTACATGTTGTACTGGAACCCAATGTTGAGGATGCTCTTGATGAATGGAAAATTTATCGTATTATCCATATTGACGAAATCCGTATGGTATGTCCCAATCGTCGGTATGTTCCTCTTTCTTGCGTAACGGTATCCCATAGTACCCAGTGTGAAGGGCGTGTGGATGTGTATCACATCGGGATTGAACCTTCCCAGGTCCCTGTACATCTCGTACACGGGAATTGCAACTTTGTATTCCTTGTACAGCGGGAAGCGGTAAGCGGGTAGACCGAAGACCCCGTCGTTGTCAGAAAATACTGTGTATACCCTAACAGAATGCCCTCGTTTCTCAAGCTCTGCTTTGTAGTCAGCCAGGTGATTTGCTACACCGTCAGCTATCGGGTGGTACGTATCGCTGCATAGGGCTATTCGCATTAGGAGTCGAGTGACCGATATTTCTACGATTATAAAGATATATCTTACTCACAAGCGCCGTCTGTTCAAGGAAATTCTTCTCTGATGGCTCCCTGAAGCACTGAATGAAGCAGTCATTGCACGTGTTTGTGTAATCGTCCCACTTTCTGTTGGTGTTCAGTTTTTTTGTGGTCTTGTAGAAGCAGGGGTAGACGTCCCCGTGATAGTCCGCATAGAACACCTCTTCTCCAGCCCTGCACCTCTGAACATCTTTCTTATCCAGCCAATCCACCGCCTCCTTGTAGTAGGTCCTTGTGTTGCCAAACTTGTACTCCTTGTAGTTCTCGTAGGCAAAATTGAATGCTTCCTTAATCTGGCTATTTTGCACTGGTACCTTCTCGTAGTAATAGGCGGTGTTGTCTGGGAAGCACATCGATACGGGAAGACCGAGTTCGTTGTTCACAAACGTTGCATATTCCCCCATCTT
The DNA here is from genome assembly GCA_021793855.1 of Thermoplasmata archaeon. The sequence continues at coordinate 33,947 of JAJYRY010000001.1, read as the reverse complement.
GTTGTAACTGAAATCTGTGACGAGTATGTTGGAGGTCAGGACCTTGACACGCGGCCTGAGGTACTTCATGCTCTCGACAACTACGTCGAATATCTTCCTCCCCCTATATTCATTGTGAAGATCTGGAATGTGACTATCGAGACTGATTGTCGCTGCGTCAAGATAAGGGTAAATCTTGCTCAGAACGTACTTGTTCGTTCCGTTCGTAGCTATGTGAGTCTTGAACTTGTGTTCCTTTAACGTTTTCAGGATTCTCGGCAGGTCGGGATGAAGGGTAGGCTCACCTCCTGTTACGGAGACAATCTTCACCTTGTTGTACTTCATCTCATCAACAAATTCTTCTATCTTGTCCTTTGGAAAGAGAACGTTACCCTCGAAAGCGTTACATCCCTTACAGAGGAGATTACACTTAAAATCTATGTTCCAGATGACTGTCCTCATCGTTCGTTGAAATGATTTTAAGATATAAATAAATTTGAGTTTTGAAAGCGACTAATTTTTTTCCGCTTTTAATAAATACTCTGTGAAATAGCTTATCACTATGTCCGCTCCTGCTCTGAATATTGAACTCAAAGATTCATCAATAACTGAGTCGAGATCGATTATTCTGTTCTTGGCGGCTGATCTGATTATCGAATACTCTGCACTGACGTTATATGCCGCGATTGGAAGAAGGAATCTGTTCCTGACTTCTTTTATTACATCGAGATAGAAAAGGGCCGGTTTTACCATGACAACGTCTGCACCTTCTTCTATGTCCAATTCGACCTCGCGTATTGCCTCTCTCGTACTCGAATAATTCATCTGATAGGTCCGCCTGTCTCCGAATGAGGGAGTGGAATGTACCGCATCCCTGAATGGAGAGTACATCGCGCTCGCGAACTTGGCGCTGTATGCCAGAATGAGCGTTTCCTCAAAACCTGCATCATCTAGCCCCTTCCTTATCCGTCTGACCTGTCCGTCCATCATTCCGGATGGAGCCACACCGTCTGCTCCGGCCTCTGCATAACTCGTGGCGATCTTCGCGTAAACGTCTAGCGTTGAATCGTTCTCAATCTTCGCACCTTTGATCAGACCACAGTGGCCATGATCTGTGTATTCACATAGACACAGGTCCGAAAAAATTGCAAGATCCGTTTCCTCCTTGATCTCCCTTATCGTTCTTTGGACGATTCCGTGATCGTCGTATGAGGCAGAACCCCTTGCGTCTTTGTGTTTCGGTACACCGAACAACAGAATTGACTTGACTCCCAGCTCCTCGTACTCCTTTGCCTTCTCAACAAGCTGTTCTTGAGGAAATCTGTAGATGTCAGGCATGTTCTTAATTTCCTCTCGTTTGGTGATGTTTTCATCCACGAACATGGGCATAACGAGTTTGTCTTTTCTTATCTTTGAATCTGCAAATATCTCTCTGATCCTAGGAGACTTTCTTAGTCTTCTTAGTCTCATATCTGGAAAAGTTCTCGTTCAATATCATCTCCATCTTTGTAACTGTCTCTGATGATCTGATGTCCTTCGCATTCTTTATACCATTGACGACAAACCCCAAGAGTTTATTCCTGGTGGACTCCAGTCCCTTCTTTATCTGGGCTTTGTTCTCCCTGTTATAGGGCTTCTTCTCGAAATACTTCATCTCCTCTTCTATGACCTTGTTCGAATAATCGTATATTCTCTTGAGAAACTCTTCTCTGTCGACATTCATGATCTTCTGTGAGAATTTCTCAAATTCGTCGTTCACAATCTTGAGACTCCTGGTAGCATAATCCCCGGCTTCATCGTTGTTGGCAGATATTGTCCTGGACAGGAGTTCCATGTTCACCAGCTTTACTGAATCTGGTAACTCTTGTGATACGTTCGGCGGGACCCCCAGATCAAGCACCGTCTTGATCTTCGAGTTCATTACATCCTTTCTTTCGAGTATTATCTCCGCAGACTTGGTTGCTGTAATAATCACGTCATATGACTTCCACTTCTTCTTGTCGAAGTCTTCTATTCTGACACCGAACGCCTTTGAGATCTCCTTCGCCCTTTCAGTGGATCTATTACTGATGGAGAATGGAATTCCCTTTCTAGATAGGAAACTGGACACCTGAGTACCTAGGTCGCCGGCTCCGATAACGAGGACCTTCTGTCCTGGCAAGATCTTTATCTGGTCGAGGGCCTCACCAGCAACGCTTCTAGCCCTCTTTCCGTTCCCATTTTCTCTCCTTGCCTTCCTACCAATTTCGAGAGACTTCTTGAGGAGCTCATTCAGATTTGCACCTGAGAATCCCTTTCTTTTGGATACTTCCCATGCGTCCCTCACCTGGCCAAGGATCTCGTTTTCACCGATGACCATTGAATCCATTCCCGCTGAGACCAAGAATAGATGTTTTATTGCATCCAGTCCGTGAACGACGCTGTGCTTGAGTGACTTTTCATAGATGTAATCTTCCAGAAATTCTACGGTTTCCCTGTCTCCCGGGTAGAAATATATCTCAAACCTGTTGCAAGTCCATAAAACAAGTGCCTCTTCTATCCTCTCATTCTTCTTGATATAATCATAAACCTCGTCGATCTGTAAATCTTTTACCGACGAGAAATAAAGAGATCCCAGGTCACCGTAAGTGACCTTTATGAGGAACATACCTCCCTTTTCCAATTATAGCACCTTGTTCTGAAACACGGACAATATAATTACCTTTTCGTGGCTAAGATTGTCACGATGGTTTCGATGTTGGGTGTGTCAAATATCTCTTTAGGCTCGTAACCTAAGGAGCGAATCTTTTTTGCTGTCGGTTTTCCGATGGCATAGATGCTCTTCTCCTTCAATTTCTCCCCCAGCCTTCTCTGCAATAGTTCGAAAGATTTTGACGACCCAACGAGTATTACGCCTGTGCGATCCAGGATTCCATAATCTACGGACGTATTCTCTTCAATCTTGTATGCAATAATGTGCTTGACGTTTATTCCGTTCTCTTTGATCTTATCGATGAATTTTTTTGAGATGTTATCGCTCCCAACAATCGTGATAGATTTTTCTGTGCCTATCATCAATGCAGCTAACCCCTCCGTGTTCTGTTCTTGCGGTACATTGCAGTCGAGAGAAAAGATTTTTTTCAAGTAATGTGCAGTCTGTTCCCCGATACAGTAAATTCTATTGCTCCGAATCGAAACATTCGACATTCTTAGTGAAATGATTCCCCTCTTGGAAGTGAAAACAAGCACCCCCTCGATCTGGCCCAATCCGGAAAGATCTTGATAGACTATTTTCAGTACAGGTAGCTGTTCAACTCCCTTCACTTCCCTATCCAGCGGAGCGCCAACATAAGCAATGTTATGAGCCAATGATATCCCTCAACTTCTTGATGTCGGATTCTTCAATGCTTTTGACGTAAGAAAAATCGAACCTCTTTTCGTCGTTTGCGTATGCAAATTTGATCCTTTTTTCGGGGTAGATTGCTCTGATACTTGCTGCAACATTGCATCCTAGCTGTAGCCTGACCATCAGTTCTCTTTCATTTTTGGCCTCCCAGAGTGATGCTTCGTCCTGAATTTTCTTCAACTTGTTTTCAACTTCACTTCCCTTTTCGGTAACGATTGCCACGAACCCTTGATTTGGATCTGGCGGGCAAATATCTTCGCTTATAATTTCACCCATCGGACTAATATTAAGTCTATCAAGAGCGGCCTTTGCGACTACTATTGAATCGACTTCCCCGTTCTCCCACTTCCTTATCCTTGTGTCAATATTACCTCTGATATTGACGAATCTGAGATTCCTGTTATAGAGGTTAAGGAATGACTTCCTTCTGATAGAGCTTGAACCTGTCGTCCCGGCGAAATACTTGAGAGATTCTCTTGAAATGAAATAGTCCCTAGGATCTGCCCTCTTTGAAAAAAATGATATGTCCAACCTGGGATCAATTTCGTTTGGAATGTCCTTAGCAGAGTGTACTGCTGCCTCCACTTCTCCATCGAGTATCATGTCATTCAACCTCCTGACGAAAATACCCTGTTCTTTCATGTCGTACAGTGGTGTTTCAGCGTCCCTTTCTCCGTGAGATTCCACGAGGAAGGGTTCAATGTCCATATCAAACGGTACCAGTGCCTTGGATATAATGTCAAACTGTCTTAGAGCAAGTCTTGATCCACGTGTAGCGAACTTCAGCGTGCCTTCCATAATTTTTTCGCTTCCTCAGCCAGGAAACTGAAGGTTTCTTTCACTTCCTTTTCGTTATGTGCAAAGCTGATAAAAATCGTTTCGTCAAAAGAAGGTGCAAGGAAAATGCCTGCACTCATTGCCTTTTCAAAGAAACGGAAGTAAAGCCCTTTGTCTGATTTCATAGCGCCGACAGCGCTTTCGATTCTGCTTTTTGAGAAGAACAATGAGAGCATTCCTGTGTTTGAATTAACAGTTAAACCGGATTCTGAAAGTTCTTTGACGGCTGTCTCTGTGAGCATTTTCAGACGAGTATAGTCTCCTTTTGAAAGGATATTTAGGGTTTCAAAGCCGGCTGCAACAGAAAGGGGATTACCGGAAAATGTTCCAGCCTGGGGAAACTGGCCAGAGGGTCTTACTTTCTTCATAATATCTTCTCTTCCACCATATGCAGCGAGCGGAAGCCCCCCTCCGATTATCTTTGCGAAAGTGGCCAGGTCTGGTTCTATTTTCTTAGAGGCATAATATGGAAAGAAGCCCGTCCTGTACCCGGTGATCACCTCATCAGCAATCATCAGTGTCCCTGTTCTTTCTGTGATATCTCTCACAGATTCAAGATACCCATCATTTGGATTGATAACTCCAATATTTCCCATTGCCGGTTCAATGATAAGACAGGCGTATTCCTTGCTTGAAAGTTTATCACTTACCGCATCAACGGAGTTGAAATGAACAGAATCAACGAGTTCCGAGGGAAAATTGAATGGGTGAGTACCGTGATACCCACCTTCTATCTTCAAAACCTTCTTTCTCCCGGTGTGATGAATTGCAAGTCGGATAGCGTGCATTGTCGCCTCTGTTCCTGTATTGACCATTCTTAACTTATCTAGGGAAGCAGATCTGGTGAGCGTCTCGCCCAACTTAACTTCCAGTTCGGTTGGAGCCCCAAAAATGGAGCCTTGCTCAGCGACTTCCTTGATTCTTTCCACCACTCTCTCTGGGGAGTGCCCCAGAATGAGGGGACCGTATGCGAGTAAGAAATCGATGTATTCCTTACCATCTACGTCCCAAATTTTCGAGCCTTTCCCGCGTTTAATGAACTTGGGATATGGAGGATAGAAACGTACCGGACTGTTTACTCCCTTCGGAAATACTTTCGATGCCCTCTCAAACAGCTTTTCACTCTTGCTCAGAAAAACACCCCAGCTAAAATCTCGGCAATTAAGACTATCGCTACCATCAGACCAACAGTTATGAAGGATAGCATATGGGAAATTTTTCTCAATCTTTTCAAGTCGTCAAACTTTCCACTTTCCGCCAGTTTCGGAAACATCTTACCATGCCAAAGATTGTTACCATAGAGTATCAGGTACATGAGTGCAACTGCAACTATCTTGACTGTGAGCACGTATCCCCACTGTTGAGTTATGGCGCCTGAGAAATTCGTAATGTAATCTGGGCGTACGAGATACACCAAAGCTATACCTGTGAGAGTCAGGAGTATTATCACTATGTTGGTCAAGAGTGCATACTTCTTGCCCATGATGGACATGAACCTTGTCCTCTGTTTTTCGTCAGGCATTGCTATGCTGCTGGCAGGCCAGACTATGACCCACACGAATATGGATGAACCGACAAGAAAAACCGCACTTATCACGTGAATGAACAGTAAGGTGATGAGCAATAGACCATACATGCTTGCGGTAAATCACCTTGCGCTATTCAAAGCTTTCATGCTTTCCGGGACATACTTGCAACGTGGATCCTCCTGAAAAATGTCTTCGAAGTAGGAGTAAGCCCTGGATCTAGACCCGCCACAGATATCTGCATATTCACACGCCCCACATCTACCCTTAAAGTTCTTTGAATCCCTCAATTTGATCAGCGTCTCGTTGTTCCTGTAGATGTCGACAATTGAGTTCTCTTTCACGTTGCCAAGATTTATAGGTAGAAACCCTGAAGGATTTACGTCTCCGTTGTGCGCAACGAAGATTATTCCTTTGCCGTCCCTCGTCTGGCTGGTGTGACCCTTTGGTCTATCACCAGGTGTTCCTAGTAAATTAACCGTTTCTTCTATGAGTTTGTTGTACAGGGTGCCACCTTTGTATTCTTTTTTCTCACGTTCAATGAGAATTCGCCTGAAGAATGGTGCTTCTACCGTCCTTATTGAAATGCCGTATCTGGACGCAAATTCGAGATAGTTGAAAACATCTTCATATGCTTCCGTATCGAGATCCTCTCTGTCTATCCCTCTTCCTGTCTTGATCAGGGAGAATACTTCCCACGTTTTCACCTTTGTTTCGAGAAGAATTTTTAATAGTTGCGGAAGTTCGTGGACGTTTTTCTTGAAAACGGTTGTATTTATTTGGAGTGTGAAACCTTCTGAAATAATCCTGCGAGCTAATTCGACCGTTTTGTCGAACGTCCCAATATAGCCCCTCAGCCAATCGTGCGTTTCTGAAGATGCACCATCAAGACTCAGAGAAAGCGATTTCACTCCTTTACTCTTCATCATCGAAAAAGACTCCTCGTTCAATAATGGAGTTGCGCTCGGAGACATCGAGGCAGGAATGCCTAGTTCCTTGGCCCTCTGAAGAATTTGCTCTAATCCTCTCTTTTTCATGATGTCTCCTCCTGTTAGTATCAGGACAGGATAGGGAGCCCCGAATTGCTTGATCTGCTCGACAAATGATAAAGATTGATCTATGTTCATTTCATCGGGGAGGGCTTCCAAGAGAGCAGATGCCCTGCAGTGTTTGCAGGCAAGGTCGCAAGCCTTTGTCGTCTCCCAGAATATTAGAATTGGTTTTAAATTGTAATCGATAGGGCGAGGAGTCACTACCGGTAAAGTTGTAAATTCTATATAATAGGAATGTAACTTTTCAAGGATAAAATGTACCTTCCCAGTTCTGGTTTTTCAAGATCATTACATTGGCTCTCTTAATCCTACGACTTTATTTTAGGCGATGGCCAGCGAAAGTTAGAATCTGCGAATGAATATATCAGCGTCAGTCACGATTGGCACTTTTGTGACCAAACCAATGTAGTTCCAGTTTATTGTCTGATTTCAAAACAATTTATACTCCCAGAGGTTTCAGATGAGTGGAACGGACGAAGAAGGTCCTCAAGATTGCTAAACTGGAACTGCAGGAAAATGCTGCCTGGTTTATGAGGCAGGCCGGCAGATTTCTCCCGGAGTATGAATCTCTAAAATTTGGAAAACCTTTTTTGGAGTTTATCAAAGATCCTGATACCGTTGAAAAGGTGTCACTTCTTCCGTTGAAATATTTCGATACCGATGCGATAGTGATCTTTACAGACATTCTACTGCCTTTCACCAAGCTGGACTACCAGCTATCTTATGAAAATGGGATTTCGGTGAAAGAGGGTAGAAGCGAGGATTTCGACTACTATGCACCTCTTTCGACAGGTTTGAAGAAAATCTCTGAGGAAAGATCAGACAAGACAATAATTGGTGTTGTCGGCGGGCCATTCACTACACTCTCTTATCTGTACGATGGTGGAAAGAATGGATATCATAGGTCGAAGGAAGCGCTTGCAACGGAGGGTAACAGTCTATTGAAGACAATGACGGATGAAATAATTGAATTTGCAAGACTTCAGGTTCGGTCCGGTGCAGACATGATACAGATATTTGACAGCTGGATCGGGAATGTGTCTGAAGCCTATTACGAAAAACATCTATCAGTAAATGAAAGTTATTTTGTTGAAAAGGTGAAGGAGATCGGTAAACCGGTGATTTTCTTCAGTGAAGGTTCATCACATCTTTACAGCAAACTACTCAGGCTGAAGTCTGACGTCTTTTCGATCGATTGGAGGATGGACCTGAGTGATTTCAAACAACTTTGCGATGATTGCGTCGTCCAGGGCAATATGGATCCTTACTTGCTGGGGACAGAAGATAATTATCTCGTGAATGAAACGAGGCGGATATTGGATCAGGGGAGAGAGTTCTCAGGGCACATTTTCAACCTTGGTCATGGAGTTCCTCCCTGGGCTGACTGGAAAAAAATAGCACTCATAACAGACACGGTGCATGGCTATGAAAGATAAGGCTGTAGTTCTGATGTACTATGGATTTCCAGAGAAGAGAGAGGAAATGCGAGATTATCTCAGAGGCATACTTCATGGAAGGGAACCTCCTGAGTCACTGATAAGGGAAAATCTGTTCAAACTTGACGTCGTAGGAGGGGAAACTCCCTCGACAAGGATTGTTAATAGCATCAGAGACAAGTTGGAAGTAAAGTTGGAAGGGGAGGGATACAATGTTTACCTGCTATCCAAACACTACATACCCTCGATCACGGATGCATCGGATCTGGTAGGCGAAGAACAGGTCTTCGAAATACCACTATTCCCTGTATATTCAAGATTCATATTTGATGGATACTTCGAACCACTAGAATCCAGTTTGAAGAACAGGAAATTCGTGAGAATAGAGAACATAGGATTTGACAAAGGAATTATAGAATTCTATCAAAGGAAGATAAGAGCGGAAAAGGGTTCAATTATCACATTCTCTGCACACAGCATACCCCTGGAGGGTTATGACCCATATTCTGAATCGATACAAAAAATGTCCAAGGAGATAGCAGGGGATCAGAAATTCATAAACATATACCATAGTCAGGGACCATTTCGGCCGAAGTGGTTAACACCCCACCAGGAATATTCAATTTCTTTTGCCAAGGAAAACGGTTACAAGAAAATTGAAGTAGTCCCCATCGGGTTTATATATGACCATCTCGAGGTTCTCTACGACCTAGACTACAAATTGAAGAACGATGCGAAAAGGGATGGAATAGACTATGAAAGAGTCTCCTTGCCAAACGACTCCGACGTGGTCATAAATGCCATAGTCGATTTGATAAAAAAGTCTTGAACTCGATGGTGATAATCTAGGAAGCGCATTTCTCCGTTTCAACTAAAGAAACCATAAAGTAGATGTGGGCATACCGAGATATGTTTGATCAGGAGTTCAAACCTTTTGCACTTACTGGTTATGAAGAGAAGCTTGAAAGGGAAAAACAATTTGACCTGAAGAGAACTGTTATCGACATAAAGATCAATTTCGAGGAGAGGGCTGTTGAGGGTAAGGTTGAACTGAACATCAAAATGAACAGCCTTCCGCAGGATCATCTCGACATAGATGCCACAGATATGGAAATTTACAATGTCTCGGTCAAAGGTGTTCCATCCAGTTTTGATACGTACAAGGACAAAATTGTGGTTTATGGTGACTTCAGGGCTTTCTCCGAACACATCTTGACTGTTACCTACAAGTCATATCCAAAGAGGGGTGGATACTTCGTTGAGGATGAGGGCGGTATGCAATTCTGGACCCACGGAGAGAGCACAGATGCCCATTCATGGTTCCCCTGCTTTGATTACCCGAACACAAGGAGTCAGTATGAGATCAGAGTTACTGTTCCGAGCGACTACTCTGTGATCAGCAATGGGAAGCTCGTCAACCGAGTTGATGGAGATTTTTCAACTTTCATCTTCAGGGAAGACTTTAGATTCCCCGCATATCTTGTCAGCGTGATAGCAGGCAAATTTAGTTCTTTCAAACAAGAGTGGCAAGGTATCCCCATAACTTCTTACTACCTCCCTAAATTTGAAACTCTGGCAGAAAGATCATTCAAAAATTCCCCAGAGATAATGGAATTCATAAGCGAGAAGACAGGGGTCAAGTATCCGTACTCCAAATACGATCAGACCTGCGTTTCCCTATTCGAAATTGGCGGGATGGAAAACCTGAGCGCAACCACTCTGACAGACAGGACATTGCACGACGAAATAGCCCATCTAGACTATCAGTCTGAACCTTTGGTTTGCCACGAAATGGCACATCAGTGGTTTGGTGATTATGTAACGTGCAGGGATTGGTCTCAGGCGTGGTTGAATGAAGGGTTCGCCACCTACATCGCATTGATCTATAGGGAGAAGCTCAATGGGAAGGACGAGTTTCTCGTAGACGTCGAGAATACAAAGGATGTCTACCTGCGGGAATTCGCTGGTAGTTATGGCAGACCAATTGTTGAGAGGAAGTACAAAGAGCCTGAAGAACTGTTTGACCGGCATCTTTATCAAAAGGCTTCATTGTTCCTGAGATACCTAAACTATTACCTTGGAGACAAGGTGTTCTGGCAAGGAGTGAAGGAATATCTCGAAAATAACAAAATGAGCGGAGTGACAACCTATGACTTCCGCAAGGCACTCTCTAATGTTTCCGGATTCTCGCTAGAGGCACTTTACCATCAATTCCTCGAAGAGCCTGGCCACCCAGAATTCAATGTAGAGGAGTCCGTTTCAAGAGGAAAAGTACAGATAAGGATAACCCAATCAGGCAGAATCTTCAATTTGAGAGTACCTGCAAGACTCTACACTGCGGACAAAAGTGAGGAGCTGGAAATTCAAATCGAGGATAAGTTAACAAGGCTGGAATTTGACAGGAAAGATTTCAAAGGTTTTTCTTTGGATCCCGAGAGTAAGGTCCTGGGAACAATTACGTGCCAGCGCCCGAGAGAATCTTCAAGATTCTTACTCAGGAACGGAGAGAGCGTTATAGAACGTGCAAGGGCCGCGAGAGAGTTAGGAAACTTCGGCTTATCTGAGATTTCCTTCCTCTTCGATTCATTTGAATTAGAAAAATTCTGGTACGTCAAAGGTAAGATTGCAGAGGCTATCTCGAAAATAGGCGGAAAAAGAGTTTCTGCGGCAATGCGGAAGATGCTTGAAGATAGTGATTACAAAGTAAGGAGGGAGGTAGCAAAGTCTGTTGCAAATCTAAACGATGACAAGCTCCTTGACAAGTTGACAGAAATGTTCGGCAATGAAGATGGTTATATTCTGCGTGCCAATCTGCTGATGAGCGCTCAAAAAATCGGGAAAGATAAATCCAAAGACCTCCTTTTGAAAGGACTGGAAACGGAGTCTTATGATAGCATAATCCGCGTAGCTTCAATAAATGCACTTGGGGATCTTGCAGACATTACTACAATAGGTACTGTAAAAAAGTACTTGGGGAAAGATTTCGACTGGCAAACACGCTCTGCTGCCATTTCAGCAATTTCAAAGTTTTACTGGAAGGACAGAGCTGTGGCAGAAATTCTACTCAAAGGATTAGAAGACGAATTCTTTATAGTGAGACAAAGCGCGGCGAGTGGGATAAGAGATACTGGAGATCTCCAACTAATAACAAGAATCTTGCCATACCTAGAAAAGGAACACGAGGGGTTTGTCAAGAGAATCATGAGAGAGGCATTGGAATTGAAGGGTGCTCCGATACCTCAGGATTTCAAAGAGATGAAGGAACAACTCTACAAGCTCAAAGAGAGGGTCACCAATTTAGAAGCAAGTAAGAATTCGAAGAAATAGTCATATGTTGACGCTAATGAAATATGACAATAGAGTTCACTTGATTCCACCTAGGAGAGTTGACCTAATCGGGTTACTAAATAGTTCTGGCCATTAACTTTACTTTGCTAAGAAGTTGCCCCAAACACTCAAGTTCTTTCGTGTCAAATATATCTTTTATTCTAATCCATCAAAACTCTGGCACATCGCAAATACGTTTTCAGATGTCTAATCAGCCTAAGTAATCTAAGGACCTGCTGGACGGAGTAACTAAACGTGAACACTGTTTCAAGAAGTTAAGTGCAATGCATTATGATTCAAGAATCTTTGAACCAAAAAGTCTAATGTTATGACACCACAAGGTGTTATATCAATAAGGTGAAAAAATGAGCGCGAAAGATTTTGATTCATTACCGGAGATAAGAAAAATAGTGACGATAAACGCTCCTATTTTGACTGTTTGATAGGCAATAGCCACATCCAAAGGAATTAGTGTTTGGTAGTTACAAAACGATTTCAAGACTATTGAAGGGTACAAGTTCATGATCCACGATTATGCATTTGGAGATTCTCCCTGTCTGGTTACCAAGAGGTGATCGCTCCGACTCATCTGGAATTCGATTGGGATAAGGACTGGCACTTGGTGTTTGAACTTCGGGCCATCGGAGAGAACAAAACTGAAGTAGTATTTATCCACTCAGGTTTGTCCTCGGACATGAACACAAGATTCGGTCAGCCTCATCCTCAGATTAGAAAGATCATGAATGAAGGATGGGAAAAGGAATAAAAACAAAACCAATCTGAGAACACACTTTGAAGAATGAAAAAGAAAATAAAGTAAAATAAGGGAAAGTGTCCTGAGTTCAGAATTTTCCCTGTGGTAAAGTCCTAGAATTTTCCTTGTTTGTGTCCACCATAGGTCTTGGGGGTTCGGCACTTGCTATTGGAATCGTTGCCATAGCCAGGGAAATGAACAGCAGCACTATTCCGATAGCCTCGGTTACCCAGTTTAGTGTCATCACATAAACTAGGAGGCCCTCAAAAGCAATTATCATTCCTCCGACTGCGAAGTATGAGGCCAGCTTGAAATACTTGTGATCCCCTTTGTTCAAATAAAAGGATGCTAGGAGAATACCAGCAACAACCACTAGGAAGAAGAAAGCGAACATTAGGTGTCCATCAGTGTATGCCTGATCGTAGAGTGCTCCAGCCCCTTGTGTTGGATCCCCAAATCCGTAGTACACTTCGTTGAATTCGATTACATATCCAACTCCGACCATAGTGGCCATAGCTGCCACCCATGTTCCGAGTGAGCTAAGTTGTATGTATTTCCTTCCCTTCGCAACATCTACTGCTTTAACCAGTCCGAAGAGTGCTATGATGGCACCAATACCGATGATCCCAGTTTGACTGTCATCAAGTGCTAGTCCGTTCGCCCCTCCTGCGCCCGATACGAATATTGCTGGAATGACCCATGTTCCTACGGCTGCAATGAAATACATAGCAGTCATGCTAATCACGCCAAATACTGAGATCAACATGCCGATGTTCACCAAGTTTCTCATCCCTTTGGACAGTTTGTTGTAACCTAGCACAACGGCTGTCAGACCGACTATTCCGCCCATAACGGCAGGCAGCATCTGGTGGCTGTGCAATGTCCATGCATTACCAAGAAACGTGGAAAGTCCTCCAATAGAGTTGATGTACGAGTTGATCGGTCCAAAGGATGCAAAACCGTACAGGTTCCCATATTCTAGCAGCATTCCAAAGATCGCAGCTATCGTTGCAGAAATTGTGGCCAATAAAGTAAGTGCATATCCACCGTAAATAGATTTGAACTGTGTCTTTGCCTTGAAGGGAAAGACCAGCAAGAGCAGTATCAGGCCGATTGCATCAACCACCATCAAGATATCTCTTATTGCCTGCATGATTTCATCTACAGTGGCTGCGGATGGAGGATAGAATAGAACAAGTCCAAGGAATGAGAATATCAGAATGGGGTAGGTTGTCAGATTTATTGCCTTCTTGATCCAGTTTACTGAAGAAAACACACTTGTTGCTACAAGTATCAAGATGAATGCAAGAGGAATCATTATCGTATGGTAGAAGTTGACCGTGTATAGAGTGAAGTCTCCGAGTCTGAACCACTTGACACCTGGGAACACCGGACTGATCAGCAGGAACAGCAGAATGAAGACAGTCGTCGCGAGAACATTCTTCCTTGTGTCAGTTAAGAAGTTTATATAATTCGGTTTGTCCAATATAGGTCACCATTTGGCTATGTTATTTAACTTAAAAATAGATGCGGTAATCAATTGGAATTTGGATGTATTTTCGTAACTTACACTACTTTAATCTTTTGTCTCTTACTTAACTAAAATAATTAACTCTTAGTAAATAATTTTTCCTTTCTTTGAAGAAATATTAGTTAGAATTCATCCCTACCTTCTTGGGAATTCTAAATACCAAAGCATAGATTAATATTTAGTTAAGAACTAATTCAGTGAATGGAATTTTCTTGCGCCACTAGGAAGAGCGATCTGGAAAAATTGGATGGAAAAGAGTTTGATGTCCTAGTCGTTGGTGGGGGGATTGTTGGGGCAGGTATAACAAATATCCTAAGTGCGAACGGATTGAGAATCCTATTAGTCGATAAGGGTGATTTTGCATCCGGGACTAGCAGCAATTCATCAAAGTTGATTCACGGAGGTCTCAGATATCTGGCGCAGGGTCACCTGCTTTTGACGCGAGAACTCTTGAAGGAGAGAAACTATCTATTGAATAATCTGGACTTTGTCAAAAAGATGAAATTTGACATACTTATAGACGACGGGTCCTGGAGCAGACCATCGCTCTATTTCGGTCTATTCCTTTACAACCTTCTTGGTGGTAAATTTAAACTTCCACACTTCCAGACTGAGGGTTATTCTTATCCGGGATTCAAAGGTAAGTTCACCTATGACGACGCCTCTACTGACGATGCACTTCTTGTTATCCACAATGTAGTGTCTTCAGTAATCCAAGGTTCCACTGCCATAAATTATCTGGAGGCTACCTCTTTCAAAGATAAAGACGAAAAGGTCGAAACAGAGCTGATTGATAAGTTTGGAAATGGAGCGTACAAAGTAACCAGCAAGATAGTGGTAAATGCATCCGGCCCTTGGGTAAATGTCGCATACCGAGACTACACATCTAGACAGATAGAAAACATGAAGCTGTCAAAGGGATCACACATCATTTTTAAGAGAGATAAATTCGGGTTGAACAATGCGGTCGCATTCAGGTCCCACCTGGACCGACGCCAGATGTTCATCATCCCAAAAGGAGAAGTAGTGATTGTTGGAACAACTGACAGATTCATCGACAATCCTGGCGAATCGGAAATGAGCGAAGAAGAAAGAAATTACATCCTAGATTCTGTGAGGAAGATTGTTCCATCGCTGGACCAAAAAGAGATCATAGGTAGCTATTCAGGCATAAGACCCCTGTATGGAAGCGGGGATGACCCAGGCAGAGTAACCAGAGATTTCCATATTGACATCACTGGAAAAATGATAAGTATAGTGGGGGTAAAGATAACCAATTACAGGGCAGCCTCCCGGAAGATCTGTAAACAAATAGGAACAATGCTTCAGACTAATATCAGAGTGACCGATCTGCCGAAAATAGTCTACAAAAGAGGGAATGAGGACCCCCTCGAATCAGCCCTAATGAAAGAGTGTGCACTCACTGTTGAAGATGTTTTGAAGAGAAGATTAGGATATTACTACAACAAAGAAGATCAGGGAAAACCTCAAGTCAAATCTATTGAGGACAGAATATCCAGACTGAATAATCAGTGACAAAAAGAGAACAGAATCCTTTCTTGGATTTCAGGATCAAGGCAACAAGAATCTGTTTATTATATCGGCGACCAGTTTGGGATGACTGGTAAATGGAGTGTGATTCGCACCCTCGATTCTATGGAATTCGGAATGCGGCAGTTTTTCCGATAAGACCTTTCCCCATCTTGCGTCAAAGATGTAATCTTCAGATCCCCAGATTACTGATACAGGTACTTTGATGCCCCTGAGGAGTCTGTCGTCAACGCTCACACCATCGTTGCTCACCACACTCAGGATGTCATGTATCGGAAACGGGAAAAAGGGATTGTAAGAAGCGTTCTTGTCGAGAACAGAGTTTAGTCCGGTCCTGAATTTCGCGTCATCTTTTGGAATAGTTCCAGCAGAATCAATTAGCACCATTCTGTTCGGTTTCATTCCGGATAGTGCAAGTCTCATTGCGACGAGTCCCCCAAAAGAGCTGCCGACGACTGAGTATTCTTGTAACCCTAGATGGTTTAAGAGTTCCATCAAGGATCTTGCCTGAACATCTAAGAGTTGGTTCAGTCTAAGATTTTCGGATCGTATTTTCGGCATTTCCGATCTACCGTGTCCGAAGAGATCGACGTTGATTAGATCAAAACTGTCGTCTAAAAAATTCAATAGCCCTCCCCATACTTCTGAGGAAGCAGTGAAGCCATGAATGAGCAGCAGACAGTTTCTTCCAGTTCTTCTTGTGTACGAGATCTTTCCTGCAGAACTGTCATAGTAGAACTGGTCCACAACGCTGATGTTTTGTGACCGTTAAACATTTTGGTAGACCAATTATTATGAGTAAAGCAGAATTGACAGGGGTTAAGAACTCTCTATCGTGGCGAAATGCACTTAGAAAATACGTGTGCATATGGAAGAGGGTGGATTGATGCTTACTAGTTCTCTAGGAGAAGAGTTCCTAAGTATGGGAGTTTAGGCTCTTGTGAAGGATCTAACACTGGATATTGACTCCTTGGGTTGAATTTATTAACAACAGAAATATCTTTATCAATGTCAGAAGTTCTTTTGTTCCCATCAGAAGATTGGGTAAAGGAATACTGCAAACGATTGACTGAATCTCCTGATTATAACAAGACTGGAAAAGGGTGGAAGGATCCGATTAAATTCAAGATGACGGAACTCGGCGACTTGAAGAACAGCATACCCTATGATTCCTTCATTCTGAGTCTTCACGACGGAAAATGTGATGGATCGGAAATGGTATCGGATCCGAACAAGACCGCTTCGTACGAGCTGACTGCCACATACACGAACTGGAAGAAGATAATTGGGGGAAAGATAAATCCAACTCAGGCTATGCTGACAGGGCAGATGAAGGTAAGAGGAAACATCGCCCTTCTATTGAGATACGCGTCCGCGGCAATTGCAATGGTAAAAACGGCCCAAACGATTCCGACGAAGTATGTTGGGCAAGAATGAGTTTATTCAAGTTTCCTCGAACCCTTTACTTCCAGAGGGACATTATCGACAGCCTCCAAGACATTCTGTTGAAGGAGGGCATAAAAAAAGTTCTAGTAATTACTGACAGGAATGTACTGAACAAAAATGGCAAAAGGATTGAAACTGCTCTTGGCACAATCGAAAGAGAGTACTTCACAGAAGTTCTACCAGAACCATCCATCAAGCAGATACAGGCTGCCTTTTTGAAGCTCAAGGGAAGGGAGTACGATGCTGTCATAGCAATAGGTGGAGGGAGCGTGATTGATTTTTCAAAGGCTATGGCGTTGATCGTATCGAACCCTCAGGCGGACATCGGAAGCATAAGTCCTTTCGAGAGCCTTGATCTCAAAACTAAGCTGGTAGCGATTCCTACAACTTCTGGGACCGGGAGCGATGTTTCGTTTGGGGTAGTACTATCGGATGATAATGGGAAACTTGCGATGGGAAATTATGAACTAGTTCCGGAAATAGACATTCTAGATCCCTCTTTGACTCCAATCGACAGGAATATAATAGTTCCAACTGGAATAGACGCACTTGTCCACTCCTTTGAAGCCATCGCGTCCAACACTTCTAACGTGATGACAGATGCACTTGCGGAGAGAGCTATAGAGACTATACGATTCAATTTAGACGGAGCAATAAGAAATGAGGAGCAGGCGAAGGACCTTATGCACATAGCCGCGACGATGGCAGGCCTTGCATTTTCGAACAGCGGTACAGCATCTGCTCATGCTCTTGGGCACAGTTTCGGTGCAACCTTTCACGTCACTCATGGTACCTCAGTGGGCCTGTTCCTGATTCCATCAATTGTATTTAACTCGCAGGACCCTGAAACAAGGAGGAAGTATCTGAGAATCTGCAAACTGTTTGGAGTTGATGATATAGATTCGCTAATCGGGAAGATCGAAGAGTTCTTCAGAAAAGTGGGACAGCCATATCGTGTCAGAGAACTCGGAATAGAGGAACAAGTCTATATTTCTAAGCTGGAACAGCTTGTAGCTCTGTCCATGAGGGATAGTGAGCTCGCGTTCAATCCTGTCCTGGCCGGGGAAGAGGACCTGAAGAAAATTTTTGTAAACAATTATTGAACTCTTAAGGAACCACGAAGTTTACTCCTTTTTCAAGAAGAGAAATGGTAATCGGAGTATCTCCCACCACTTCACCGTCCATTTCTACCAGGTTTCCTTTTCCCAAGAAATGGAATGCCTTTCCCCTGAACTCGTAAGAAAAATTCTTTTCTATATAAGTTCCGTTCATGAGGTCCTTTAAACGCAAGAGCGTTGTTAACTTTGAAACTGGTTTCAGGATATGGACGTCTAGATTACCATCGCTAATAATTGAACCAGGGGATGCGAGCATTCCACCGCCAAAATATTTTCCATTCGCCACAATGACTTCTATTGTGTCAATTTCCTGAAGTTTATCCAACTCGAATTTCACGCTGAACCTCTTGAGCTTCATTAACGCAGACAGGACTCCTATCAGGAACGAGTTTTTTCCAGCCTTGCTGTGTGAGTTGACATACTTCATTACCTCTGCACCGAATCCAATCTCCAAGATATTTATGAAAGTACGTGAAGTTCGAGTTTCATCAAAAGTAACATTTGCAAGATCGACTTTCTCCGTCCTGCCTGACTTCAGAACCTTGAGCGCATCTTGGACGCTTCTTATACCCACGCTCTTCCCGAAATCAGAGCCTGTACCTAGCGGTATCAGGGCAACTCTAATCTCAGATCCTGCCACTCCATTTATGACCTCATTCAGTGTTCCGTCTCCGCCACAGGATACTATCGTATCGAACCCCTTGAGCGCCCCATTCCTTGCAAGCTCGGTGGCGTGTCCAGGTCGCTCAGTCAGTACGCATTCGTGTTCTGGAAAATTTGATTCAATCTCCTTTTCAATCTCTGGCCATTCTTTCCCGGCATTCCCGTTTCCTGCAGAGGGGTTTACAATGAATAATAATTTCACAACCTTAGAATCCGCTAGAAATTAAATCTTATTCCAAAAATGTATTCACCTTGGTGGCATGATTCCGGGAACCAAAGTATCGTCAGGGTCAAACTGAGATTTAATTCCCTGTGCCACTTCGTACATCTTGCCCTTGTAACTCTTCACGTACTTCGACTGAGCTGTACCGATTCCGTGATGATGAGAAATCGAACCACCCTCTGAAAGAATGTTCTCCATTATTCCATCTCGAATCCTTTCCAGCGCCTTCTCTCTATTATCTCTTGAATAGAAGAGGAATGTGAAATAGAGAGCAGAACCGGTTACATACTGATGTGATGAATGACACATAATCAAGCCATTTAGTTTCAATTCCTCTAAGATTTCGTCGAATCTCTTCTTTGTTGTTTTGTGTATCCTGTCTAGACCGTCCCATTTTGCAGAAGTTTCAATCGTTTCTGCTATTATTCCCCTCTTGAGCAATTCATTGTACATGTATGGCCTTGAATACCTTTCACGGTACCAAAATTTAGGGGGAACCGACCCGAGACTTGCTCCTCCCTCAAATTTGATTTCTTCTTTCTTTTCACTGACAGCTATAAGTAACGCACCCGGAATCCCATGTGTCCTGAAAGAGACGTATCTCTTGAATAAATTTGTTATGAAGTTGTCCTCTATGCCCATGAACGAAAGCTCTGTTTCTTCCTCGTCAGAGAGGCGTGAAATCATAGGAATTTTGTCGTTGGATAGTCTTTCTCTGAGTGCGGCAAGCCCATCACCGAAGGACTTGAATATGTACGAGTTGTAAAAGAGACGTTCCGGTTTATTGTGAACCTTCAACCATGCCTTCGTGACAATCCCATAGGCACCCTCGCTTCCAACTGCAATATCCGAAAGTCTGAAGAATGCAGATTCACCTGGGACAACGTGGTCCTGATATGATCCTGTGGGCGACTCCATCCTTAAACTGATTATCATGTCTTTGATTTTACCATATCTGTTTGATTCCTGTCCTGCGGCATTTGTCGCGATCCACCCCCCCAATGTGGAATAGAAGAATGACTCGGGGAAATTGCCCAGGGTAAGTCCATGCTTGGACAGTTCTGCCTCTATCTCCGGTCCCTTCAACCCTGTTCCCGCCTCAAGTATGTGATTGGTCATGTCAACAGAGAGAGCTTTCAATTTTTCAAGATCAACACTCACCGAATACTTCTTGTTCCCGGAAGGAGACACTCCTCCGGTGACGGTGGTTCCTCCACCAAAAGGAACTATTTCAAGCAATTTGTTTCTTGATTGCAGAAGACGCCTTATCTCATCCTCGTTAGGATATACAACGGCGTCGACAACTCTGAAATCCTTCTTTTCGATCAGCGGAATGTAGTCCTTCCCACTTCTTCCAATGGAATGTTTCACTCTTTCAGATGAATCAAATGATGTATTCTCGGGAGAAACGCACGAAGCGAGTATCCCCTCTAATTCGTCTGATTTCTTGAAATTATCGAACTCAGCATATCCGGACCAGAGAATCTTATCCTCCTTTAGTCCTACCTTGTTCCTTATGTAATCCAATAGGGCAGACTTCATATGATATTCTTCCTTGTCGCTCCCCCACAAGGCATACATCCGGTCGCCCATGGATAGATAGTTCTTCACCATATATCTCGGTTTCTGGAGTATAGTGACAGGAAGAGTCAGTGCACGAAGAGAAACCAGAAGGGTCCAAAAAAAGAGTTTATATAACTAGCTCATTATTGTTCGAATTACATGCCATGCAAATGCAAGTCATGCGGAGAAGTGTTCCCCAGCGCTAAGCAGAGAGACGCCCACGCTTCAAAGGAACATAAAAAATCCTAAGGAAGAGGCGTCTGTTTCCCTTTACTCAAACCGTAGTGATGAGATGAAATCATGATTGCCTAAATCTTTCCCACTGGTAACTACAATGAAGAACGGGCCAATCTTAGTCTATAGAGACTGCCTATAGATTCCAATGATAAAGGACAAAAAATTTGTAGTCCTTTCTTAATCTTAGATGGTGAAATTCCTGACAGTCCTACCCGAATTTATTCCTTCTTCGTCGGTGAAAGACACAATAAACCAGATTCTGCCGGAGATGGAAATAGTCAACAACCTTGAGTTTGAGAAGAACGACGCTGATGTCCTTGTGGCAACTACTTTCACTAGACTCGGAAGGAAGGAACTGGAAAAGTTTCCGAACCTGAAATATCTACAGATAGCAAGCACTGGAGTCGACAACGTTGACCTATCTTACATCAAGGAAAAGGGGATTACGATTTGTAACATCCCGATTGCAAACAAGCAGAGCGTGGCCGAGCACGTGATGGCATTCATCCTGGTATTTCTGAAAGACATGGTTTTCCTTAATGCTGAACTTAAGGAGAGGAAGAGCTGGCCTATATTAACAGGCTCGAGGGACCTTGAGGGTAAGTCAGTTGGCATTCTTGGAATGGGAATGATAGGGGTGCAATTGGCCAAGAGACTCCTGCCATTTGGCCCATCCCTGCTTTATTATGACGTAAGGCGACTGAGTACAGATGAGGAAGAGATGCTTGGACTAAACTACGTCACATTCGACGAACTCCTTGCGAATTCGGATGTTATTTCTGTTCACATGCCCCTGACAAAAGATACCAGGGGTCTGTTCGATGAACGGACATTTTCCAAAATGAAGGAAGGTGCGATATTCATTAATACGTCAAGGGGAGAAATAGTTGATGAAAACGCACTGATAAACGCAGTCAAGAAGAAGGGAATCAAAGCGGGAATCGATGTCTATACAAAGGAACCTCCAGATTTTGATTCGGAACTTTTCAAGCTTGAGAACGTTATTTTTTCCCCCCACATAGCGGGTGTCACTGCAGAAAGCCAGCAGAGATTTCTTACAGAGACCATCTCGAACGTTTTGAGATATGCTCAGGGTATAGATCCTCTCTACAAGGTGGAACTTTGAGGGGATATGAAGTCTTTGCAGGTGCAATCAAATCACTTGATCTGCTGCCTGTATTTGGGAACCCGGGAACTACTGAACTCACTTCACTGAAGGCAGTCAACGACTACGTCCTCACACTGCACGATGGGTTATCTGTAGGTATGGCAGATGGCCTTTCTCAGCTAACTTTTTCTCCACATCTTGTGAATCTCCACACGATCCTAGGTCTCGGAAACTCAATGGCGTATATCTACTCGGCTAAGATGAACTTCTCTCCAGTTGTCGTGACTGCTGGTCAACAAGATCTAAGACACATGTCGATGGACCCGCTCCTTTCAGGGGACCTCGTAGGTTTCATTGGAAACAATGTGAAGTACAGATACGAATTGAAGAACTCCGCTGAAATCACGGAAGTAATGAGGAAGGCCAAGATAGAGGCAATGACTCCACCTATTGGTCCCGTATTCCTCTCAGTACCGATGAATTTGATGGATGAAGAGACGTCATTCACGGAACCAGAGCCTGCAACCTTGAATTACGATGTAACAAATGACGAAGCTGTAAATGCAGTCGCTGAACTCATCAACAATTCCAAGAACCCAGCGCTTGTTTTTGGATGGGAAATTGACCTGTTCGGTGCTTTCAAAGAGGCGGAGAGTGTCGCAGAGAAACTCGGATGTCCTGTGTACGGGGAGCCCCTTGCTCACAGAGCTCCCTTCAACTCTTCCAATAAGATGTTTGCGGGAAATCTCCTTCCTGGAACCACCCTTATAAACCTCAAGCTGCTACAGAATGATCTTGTCGTTTTTGTTGGTGGAGATGTAATTCTGTATCCATACCTCCCATCTCCCCTGCTCGAGGGAAAGAAGGTTGTCTTTGTGGGACTCAACATCAAGCCAAAGATTGGAGAAACTTACAAGGTGAACGTAAAATTCTTCCTGAGGGAACTATTGGGAAAGATAACTAAGAAAGGGAACTACTCCCGACCAGTCGATTTCCAGGCCACAACCAAGATAGCGAATGAGAAGGAGAGAATGGGGGTGACTTATGTGATGAGCAAAGTGAAGAAACTTTTCTCTGATTACGTGATAGTTGACGAAGCCATTTCCTCTTCAACTATATTGAGGGATGTCTTGGGTTATTCGCAGGGAAAATATTTCTTTTCCAAGAGTGGTCAGCTCGGCTGGGGATCACCTGCAGCTGCAGGTATCTCAATGAAGAAGGAAAAGGTTCTCGCGATCGTTGGAGAGGGTTCGTTCATGTATTCGCTTCAGATCCTCTGGACTATCAAGAGATATAACCTTCCTTTGAAATTCCTCATCCTCAGGAATGGTGGCTATTCCATCCTGAAAAGCTACTCCCTGAGCTATTCTCCAGGGGTCGAAAAGAAGGACTATCTGAGCTTCAATCTGCCAACGGAGAAGTTTGCGGAATCTTTTGGAATCGAGGTCGAGGTCGCCGGAAGAGACCTTGAGGAGTTGAAGTGGCTCGAGGAAGGGAGAGATCCGAAAATGCTTGTGGTTGATGTAGATAGGACTATTCCGAAACTTTTCCTTTAGCTTAATGCCTTAACACTAAAGGTAGTGTTCCTAGCAAGGACACGACAATAATTTACTACTGAGATTAAGAGCAGATGTTCGAATCGGCTCAGTCTGAATCATCCTAATTTGAATCAACTTTCCACTTTATAAAAAAAATATTTCAACAAGCTACTTATCATAGATTGCTAAATGAAATCGAAAGGGAACATAAGATGCGGAAGATGTGTGGAGACTTTCGAGAAGCCTCCTTGGGGGTTATTATCCCATGCAAGGCAGTGGTGGCGCGAAAGCACCATGCCTTGTTAGCCATGAGGCAAAAATAGCTTGTCCAAATTGTAGTTTTGAAGGACTCCTAGAGGAATACGATGTTCTTGAACCGAGTTTTAACACGACGAAAGCTGAAAAGCAGAGGCCAGCCTTCTATTATGATTTTTATTTTGGGTCGTTGTTGCGGTTGTTATCTCTATTTTCCTTATACTAGGATTATGGATGAGAAAAGTGTTGTAACAAAGTTTCGTTGAGTTCTTAGAAAAATAACAAGGAGGGGGCAGTTCGTCTTATTTACTCCCAACTGTGAATGCCCAAAGCAATTGAAATTCTTAAGTCGGTTGAAACTGATAGAGGAACTGCAAATATTTATTTAGCCCTCTCAACATACTCAAAGTATGCAAGAGACACCTATTGATCTTGCACCCAGCAACAGGCGATGGCTTGTTTTAATTGGGTTCATGCTTGTCTCGATGTCTTCTCAGATAATTTGGCTAAACTTTGCTGGAATCGTATCCCCACAGATGGAAGGCATTTTTCACGTGGGGTATGGACCGCTAAGTCTGATGTCTGGAGTCTGGCCTCTCGTGTTCATTCCAATTTCCATACCAACGGGACTAATGGTAGATAGGTGGGGTTTCAAGAAGACTGTTGCAACTGGCGCTATAATCATCGCCGTATTCTCCTGGATGAGGCTGTTTGGCGGAGGTAGTTTTGTGCTCCTCTTTGTCTTCCAAAGCCTTGCCTCCATAGGCCAACCATTCATTTTCAACGGAATTTCAAAACTTGCTGGAAACTGGTTCCCTGAAGGAGAACAGGCTCTTGCAAACGGTATTTCAGTTATGGGCCAGATCGTGGGTATGATACTTGCCCTAGTCCTGGTCCCTATAATGGTTCCAACTGCTACCCTTTCGCTCCTGCAGGCCAACATAATCGTGGTGTCTTTGATAGCTACCTTCTCTGCGGTGATCTTCCTGATTTTTGCAAGGGAGAGCCCAAGTACACCTGTTACCGGACCTGTCGCTCAGGAGAAGGCTGGTTCCCAACTCAAGCAACTGCTCAAGATGAGGAACATCGTTTTGCTCATGGTCATATTTCTGATCGGGGTGGGAATATTCAGCGGACTCATCCAGTGGGTCGAAGCCATACTGTACACGAAAGGAATTTCTTCACTAGATGGTGGATTGGTTGGCGCTGGAATCCTGATAGCAGGCATATTTGGAATGGTGATAGTCCCCTTACTAGCTGACAAGTACTCAAAACTGAAACAGATCACTATAGTAAATGCAGCCATCGTCGTTGTGCTGCTGTTGCTCTTCAGCCTGAGAGTGAACTTGCTGTATTATGCGCTCGTAGGGGCGATACTGGGTTTTGTGCTTCTCTCGCTCGCACCAATCGCACTTCAGATATCCTTGGAAACGGTTGGGAAAGAGAGAGCGGGGACTGCATCCAGTGTCATATGGCTGATGGCACAAGTGGGTGCGCTGTTCTTCATCCTCATCATGCCAGCATTGAATACATTGCAGATGAGTATTGGGATGCTGATGTCAGATCAGTGGTTCCTTGCCATAGTCTTTACTGGCATCATGATGCTGGTGGCAGCAGTACTGGCATTCATGCTAAGAGATACGAGAAAAGCCAAAAAAATTCCAAATAATACGGGAGGAACCTGAAGTAGAGCAATTGCTTGCAAACATAACGAGTTCAGGCTGGATGGCTCCTACCTGAAATCCTCTTGTTGTTCTTGTAGTATGCAATGAACCTCTGGAATTCGCTCTCATAGATCGAGCTCTCCGCTTCCTCCGGAAGGTGATCTTCAGTGGGTGCAGAGAGATCATTAAGATCTGTGAATTTTAGTTTGCCCATACCAACGGCAGAAAGCATCGCTGCTCCGTTAACTGTTGAGAATCTTGGATCCTTTACTACCCGGATCTTTCTTCCAAGTACATTCGCAAATATGGATGCCATAAACGGAGATAGACCCCCTCCACCACTCATGTACAGTTCGTTTATCTTATTACCTGTGAATCTCTCAACGGTCCCCAGAAGCCACTTTGAATTCAGCGCGACCCCTTCCATCACGGACCTGATGATATCTCCTCTGTTGTTTTCAAGAGAGAGGTTAAAGAATCCACCTCTGATGTTCGGGTCCTCTATAGGTGCCCTTTCTCCGAACAGCCACGGAAGGAACATCAGTCCCTTCGAACCTGCTGGAGAACTCTTCACAAGTTCATCGATTGTCTTGTACTTGTCTTCTCCCTTGATATCCATGAAACCAGTGACAAATTCTATGCAGTTGCACGCGTTTTCCTGTTCTGCAGCTATCATATATTTCCCTGGAATACCGCTCGGTAGGGATGCAATGTTGTGAAAAATGTCGGTCTTTTTGAATGGAACATGCGACGATATCCACGATGATGTGCCCAGGTAGATCAGAGATTTGAAATCATCAATGCATCCAGATCCCAAGAGCGAGCTCGCCATATCGCTGCAGCCTGATACCACCTTTACGTCACCAATCCTAAGCTCCTTCCTTAATTCCTCTTTCAGCTCTCCGACTACTTCGGTAGGTTTCACAACTTCCGGTAGTTTGTCCTTTGATATTCCGGCCATCTTGAGGAGTGCATCATCATATGTTACGTTGTTCGAGTCCCTGTTATCTGTGGACCAGAGCAGCGCTATATTGTCCCAGGAAGCCTTGAACTTCCCTGTGAGTTTGGCTGCAATGAAATCCTTTGGTTCCATGAATTTGTAGGTCTTCTCGTAGACCTCTGGGAAATTTTGCTTGATGAAGAGAATATGGGCAAGGGAATCTTTTCCAGAATGTGCGGGGGCACCTCCTGTTTTATTCAGCCATTTCATCAACTTGTCGATACGGTACCCGGACACGGAAGGAAAACCGTGGGTCAGTTTGTCTATTTCCTTACTACCGCGAGTGTCCATCCAAATTATTGCATCCTTCAGCGGCTCGACATTCCGGTCCACCGGGACCACTCCAGACCACTGTCCCGTCAACCCTATACCCTTTATCTCCAGACCATCCGATTTAGACACTATCTCTTCCATACCGCCCATTATTGCATCAAACCATTCGTGGGGGTTCTGTTCCGCCGTTCCACCCTCCCCGATATTGAGTCCATATTTCCTGATCACCCCTCCGTGCGATACTTTGTCAATATCCATCAGAGAGAGTTTGACAGAAGAAGTTCCGAGATCAATTCCGACAAATGCATCTTTCATTTTCTGCACCATCCTTCCTATTGGCTGTATAGCCACTCGACAATGCTCTTCATGAAAACTTCTGTGGATTCCTTGGGGAGGACAGAAGCCATACCGTATATCGGAGCCATGGAGGAGCTCTTCACCTTTCCATTCTTTACGGAATCTACCGAATCACTTAGGTCTGCAACAAATCTTTCTTTTACTTGGTTCAACGTGTGCCTGTGAGTTAGTGCAAGATGGAATGCGGCTGGGTTTGAGAGCCCGCTGAGTATCCACCCCTTCTGTGACATCGATTCCCAGACTAGGTAAGGATCCATCTCTTCTGAGGTCAGTGCTATGACCCAGAGAGGTTCACCAACCACTTTCAATTCGGTGATTGCTCTGACAGATTTCTTTATATAATCTCCAACGTCAAGAATTTTCTTCGCTTCCCTCTTGTACCCATCTCTGCCTAGGAGGAGCAAGGCGGCCCATGCAGCCACTATGGGAAATCCTGGCCTACTTCCGAGTAAAGTTGGTGTGAAGTAAATACCTCCGTGCCATCCTGTCGCTGCATAGATCTGATTCTGGTAGAAGTCGCCATTCCTGTAAAGCACGACAGAGGTCCCCTTTGGCGCAAATCCATACTTGTGGGTATCCATTGAGATGGACGTGACTCCTTCTACTGAGAAATCGAAGTCCTGAAAATTGTATCCAGACTCCCTGACAAAAGGATCGACAAAACCTCCGAGGCATGCATCGA
Source organism: Thermoplasmata archaeon (assembly GCA_021793855.1). Next base: position 6,442 of record JAJYRY010000001.1, on the reverse strand, counting down.
CGTGCATGCCTATCTCTTTATCCTCTGCTATCTCTGCCAGTTCCCTTATAGGGTCGAAAGTGCCGAAAGGGAAGTTTGGCATTGAACCCACTATTCCCATCGTGTTCTGATTGACCTTTTCTTTGACGCTCTCGACATTCGCCCTGTAGTTCTCGTCAAATCCGACTACAACGGGTTTAATGGTGAAGTACTCGCAAGCCTTGAGGAAAGACGGATGGGCAGTCGATGCCAGTACCAACTCAGGTTGTGTGATTCCCTTCTTCTTCCTGAAATAATCCCTGTAAGACTTCATCGCCAGCAGTATGCTCTCAGTTCCTCCAGATGAAACTGAACCTCTGACCCCCTCGTCTCCGTGCATCAACGAGGATGACATGCTCACTATCTCTCTCTCGAATTTTGGTATGCTTGGCCAGATGTCGGGATGAAGCGCGTTAGTCTGTGAAACGATGTGATAGAGCTTTTCATAGAAAGAGAGAAGCGGCTCGTCTCCATAGTAAACTGCCCCCGAGACCTTACCTGCCTTCCACGGAGAGTTCTCTCTCTCAGAATACTTGGAAACAGTTCCAAGGATAGAATCTTCGGCGATTCCCTTTTCTGGTATTTTCACAAAATTTGATTCGGAAGAGTCATAAGGTTTTAGGCCTTTCTGCAATTCTTTTAGCACGGATTCAAAATTAATTCCGTCCATAGAAATGGAATTGAGTTGGCCGTATTTTAACCTTTTCAGGAAGGCCATTTTCCTCGCTAGATCGGAAGATTATTTTATCTGTTCTGGAAAAGAATTTAAGTGTACTTACCTTTTGGCATGTTATAAATATTAAATAAACTATAATTGTCTGAATGAAGGGGTCGAGCTTAGTCGTTGTTCTTCTTATTGCGACCGTTTTGATTCTGCCCGCTGTCAGCGGGGCAATTTCAAATAGTGGCGAAAAAACTCCCATTAAACACGTGATAAACATCTACTTCGAGAATCATACTTTCGACAACTTCTTTGGAACCTATCCGGAGAATCCATCCTCCTCCGATCAATCTCTCATAGCAAACATTTCAGAACCGCAGAATCTGCTTCAAAACACTTCTTTATCTAGCAGTTTGACTCCGGTCCCTGCAGGCACGTTCAGCACTCCCAATCCGGTCGAAGGATTCACGGCATATCACCTGGACTGGAATCATGGGAAGATGAACGGCTTCCAGACAGGAAGCGGTCCAAATTCAATGACATATTATACTTCAGCCCAGCTAGGACCGATCTGGGACCTTGCCGAAGAGTACGGAATGAGCGATGAATACTTTGCCTCTACTATATCCGAAAGCGCACCTAACACCCTATACTACCTTGCTGGGTTCACTCCCGTTTTCAACGACTATGGACCTCCTCCAAGTATACCGATTGGGGAAACCATATTCGGAGAACTTAACCAGTACAACATTTCTTGGGGAGTCTATGTGAGCGGAAACCAGAAGAGCTTTGATATGTCTGGTATGATCCAGGGAATTAACAGTTATTCTGCAAATATCAATAGTTGGAGCAAATTTTCACAGCAGCTTAGCAACGGTACACTTCCTTCTGTGAGTTACGTATTTTCTCAGGGAGGAAACGGATACGACACTGGTGCACCTGGAAGCTTGCTGAAGGGGGAGTTATGGCTTCTATCGTTGATAAATTCTATCGAGGCAAGCCCAATTTGGAATAGTACGGCTGTCTTCATAACCTGGGATGATCCGGGAGGATACTATGATCAGGTTTCTCCCCCGATTGTGGATAATCACCAACTGGGCATGAGGCTCCCGCTAATAGTTGTGTCTCCGTATGCAAAGGAGAATTACATATCTAATACCGTCCTGACTCATTCGTCCATCCTGGCATTCATAGACTACAACTGGAATATTCCAGCGCTGAACTCCTTTGTCAGCAAAGTGAACGTTCCTCTTGACTTTTTCGACTTCAGTACAGCGAGGAGTCCTATGACTTTTGATTTCGGCAACACGATTTCAATACCAACGGTATTGAATTTTAATCTCAATGCTAGTCAAAATTCTTCGAATCTTTCCAGCACCTTCCCCATTAACCCTCAAGAACCATTTGCCTCGTTGCACTATGCTAACCAGGGCGCGATAAACTATACCCTTTCTGGGAATGGAATCGGAACCTTTGTCAAAGTGGATTCGACTATTTCTCCATTTTATTCCTCCCCGTATTTGCTCTTGGTACTGATAATTGCTTTCGTCTCCATGGCCATATTGCTTCCAAGAAGGAGGACTTGAGATGCCAAGTAGTTCTAAATCTGGGGCAATGAAGTTTTTGTCCGGCTTGGCGCTTGTGACCGTTCCTGCAGCAATCTTCACTTCTGGAGTGGTTTTAACGTACGGATATGCATCCGGATTGATCTTCAGCATCGGAGACACGAGACAGCTGATCCCAATCTTCACTGGAATCATAATAGGATCAATCATCTTTTCTTTGATTGGATTCCTTCTCAAGTCTTCCCTGCAGAATCTTCTTTCGCTGACCGTACTGACGGTCATTCTGCTTGTTGCATCCTCTGTAATAATGTATCTCAATTCTCTCGTACTGAGCAGCACTAACGCGATGATTGTTTCCCTTTTGATGAGTTCTCCAGCGATGACAATTTCACAACTTTTAAGAGGTAGGTCTGAAGTCTTTTCCAGGGTGGCCAGACTAGTTTTTGGAGCAGTTCAGGGAATTCTTATTATAGTTTTCATCTTCGTCTACGCACTCATCTACGAATTACAGGGGCAGGTCAATCTCTACCAGGGACCAATGATTTTCTTGGTGGTTTCGCTGATTTATCTGGCAGTCACGAGGATGGTATTAAGCGGCTCATTCACCACTTTCTTTCCCAAGTGACTTCCTGTTAACCGAATTGCTGTCTCTATTTCTTTGTCACGATCAGTTGGTTCACTGCGATATTTTGAATAGCCAGAAGCACTCAAGTGCTGAGAAATATGGTCTTGCCTTGGATAGTTTTTCTTGACCTTGACGGAACTCTATGGGATCACCTCGATGTTTCAGCTACTTTTCCTCCTTACTCAAAATTATCTAACTCAATTATTTCAGATGCCAAAGGCGTGAGGATAAGCCTCCTTCCAGAAGCTGTAGACTTCGTAAAGTGGGTCAGAACCAATGGTGGCCTTATCTCCACTTGCAGTTGGAATGAATATGAGATGGCATACAAGGCACTTGAAGCATTTGGACTTGTAGAACTGTTTGATTTTCAGAAAATAGCCTCTCACCCAAAGAAATACTTGTTGATGGAAGAAGTCCTTAGACAACTCAGAGAAGATGGGAAACCTGTCAACCCGAACAGACTATTCTATCTGGACGATAGGGATTTGCACATAAAGGAAGTGAAAGAAAGATTTCCTGAATTGACTTTCTTTCAAATGTGGAAAAACGGGACAAATTTTGAAATAGTCAAGAAATCCATAACTTCTAGACTTGCAGAAACTGAGTAGCTTTTAATGACAGGTCAAACCAAATCTGACGTAGCTGCCTTAAGATAAAAAGATGTATTTGCGAAGGTTTTGCAAAAGCGTAAATATCTCAAAAATTATCGAATAAGCATGAGCGAGAAACTGGTATTCCCTTCAGAAGAATGGATCAAGGACTACTGCTCAAGACTTTCAGCCTCAACAGAATATGGCAGGCTTGGAAAAGGTTGGGAGGAACCAATTCAGTTCAAAGTTGAAGATCTGGCTAGTATCAACGTCAATCTCCGGTTCAGATCGTTCATCCTGAACCTGAAGGACGGAAAGTGTGAAGGATATCGACTGGTTGGTGATGATGCGGACAGTGCTCCGTTCGTACTCAATGCCACTTATTCCAACTGGAGGAAGATATTGGAAGGCAAGGTCAATCCTACCCAGGCGATGCTTACTGGCATCCTCAAGGTTAAGGGAAACATGATGTTGCTGATGAAGTACGCAGCGGCAGCTACTGAAATGGTCAAAACTGCCGAATCTATAAGCACGGAGTTCAAACTATAGTCCTACTCATTCATCTGTAATTTCGGGGAGTCTTAGGAGACGGCCCGTCAAGGGAAGGGAAAATGAAGCTTGATTGTGATCATTTGAAAATAATATTTATATTCTGAATGGAGTATGAAGTTAAGGTTTAAAGTAGTGCTTCGTGCATGTACAACGGATAGACCATGATGCTTGGAATTGGTTCCAAATACCCCAGCAAAGATGGGAATACCGAATCTCTTTTCTTGGTCTATCAGAGGGAATGAAATTATGGTTCAAAATTTTGGAAGTTATAAGAATTATGTTGGTGGAGAATTTGTCGACGATGGAAAGGAAAAGGAAATCATCAGCCCCGTTGACGGAAGCAAGATTGCTAAGGTTATAATGGCAAACGAGGAAGTGACAAGACGTGCAATTGACGATGCTCACGATGCGTTCTATTCAAAATGGAATAGGTCGTCGCTAAGCCAGCGGAAGACCCTCCTTGAAAGACTAGCCAACCTTGTTCAGGAGAAATCGGAACTGTATGTTCAACTGGAGTCTGCCAACACTGGCAAGACAATCAGGCAGAGTACTCTGATGGACGTACCTCTCGCCATAGACCATCTCAGGTACTTTGCACATGAAACCGAGTTCAAGGAAACGAGGGAAATTACCCACCCAGAATATCCAGGGACAAAGGGAATAATACAATATGCTCCACTAGGTGTCATCGGGGCAATAGTTCCTTGGAATGTGCCGATAATGATGACCGTCTGGAAATTGGCGCCGGCCATAGTGGCTGGAAACACCATTGTGATTAAATCGTCGCAATTCACTCCACTAACAGCACTGGAACTTGCAAGGGACATTGACAGGGCTGGGTTTCCTGCAGGAACTGTCAACATAATTGCTGGAGAAGGAGCATCTATAGGCGACACGATTGCTAAGAGCCCTAAGGTCAATGCAGTCTCCTTTACCGGATCAACTGCTACTGGGAAGAAGGTTCTGAACGCTGCATCGTCTGGAATAAAGAAGGTCACTCTGGAGCTTGGTGGAAAGAGCCCCAACATTGTTTTCGAAGACGCACAACTGGAAACGGCTGTGAAGGGTGCACTTTTTGGAATTTATCTAAATTCCGGACAACTCTGTGAATCTGGGAGTAGATTGATAATACAGAAATCTGTCAAGAAAAAATTCATGGAAATGATGGAAGAGAAGATGAGTAGATTAAATCCCGGAAATCCTATGCAATTTGAGACAGACATAAGCGCTATAACGACTTCAGATCAACTCGATAAAATCAAGGAGATGGTCTCGCGAAGCTTATCAGATGGTGTTGGAGTCACTCAACCTTTAGCCTTAGAGGGTAGAGTCCCTTCAGGCGGTTTCTATTATCCGCCCACGATACTTTCTGGAATTGAGATGAGTCCTACGGTCTCAAGGGAGGAGATATTTGGCCCGGTAGTAACCATTAGCGAGTTCGAAACAGAGGAAGAGGCAATAGAGATTGCTAATGATACCAGATATGGTCTGGCAAGCGCAGTGTGGACAAATGACGACGACAGGGCAATGAGAGTTGCAAGCCGTATTGAGGCTGGAACTGTGTGGATCAATGACTATCATTTGCTTTCGGCCGCTGCCCCCAGAGGAGGTTTCAAAGACAGTGGAATTGGAAGAGAACTTGGCCTAGAAGGAATCCTGGAGTACACCCAATCGAGACACATATTCATCAGTGGAAAGGAGAACGAGTTGAAGGAAATAGCATACGGCTTATTACTCCCGTAGGCTAAAGAGATGGATTAGATAGGATGATAGAAAAATACAGTTAACAATCTGATACAAAAGAGTTTCTCGTATGACCGACTATCTGGAGGTCACTGGAAATATTGAACCGATATGAGAAAACCTTAATAGCCAGAAAATGTCAATATATTTATGAACAAGAATATTTTTAGTTGTCATAGTGGCTGTGGTAGTCATTGTGGTAGCCGGTGTTGGAGTCTTCGAGTACAATTCGAGTCACAGTACGGGGACACTTAAACTTTCGGCTATGGACTCCCCAATTTTATCGAGTGTAAGTGCCGTGTATATTACTTTCTCTGCAATAGAATTGCACAACAGCCAAGCGGGAGTTAATGCGAACAACTCATCTGGTGGTTCTTCTGGTTGGACTAATTATACTTTCACTACTCGGACGGTGAACATATTCGGAGTTCAACTCAACAACTCATCACTCTTTGGAACTGTGACTATCCCTGCTGGAAACTATACGATGATTCGGATATTCATATCTTCAGTATCTGTCTCTGTAGCTGGTACAAATGTGAGCTTCAACCTGTCATCGCATTTTGGGTTCATAAATCACCCATTCAAGGTTTTAGCCGGATCAACCACAAACATGATTTTTGAGTTCAACCTTTCCAGCTGTCTGAATCTCACTTCGAAGACATTTACACCTTACTTGGGAATAGCC
>JAJYRY010000041.1 GCA_021793855.1 Thermoplasmata archaeon | reverse complement strand
TAGAGAAAAACTACATCGTAGTCAAGCTTGAAAAAGGTGACGATGTTGGAGAATCGATTTCTCAAGTTCTAGATGACTATGGTATCTTTTCAGGACTGATAGAATATGGAATAGGAATGATAAGGGATCTCGAAGTGGGTTACTGGAATGGAAAGGAGTACGAGAAGGCAAAATTACAGATGCCAGGAGAGGTAGTATCCTTCCACGGAACAATATCCTCCAACGAACCTAGGCTTCACATTCACACATCAGTAGCCATCAGCGATCATTCAGTCAAGGGAGGGCATTTCTTTTCAGGAACCGCAGACCCTCTCATGGAGATTCATATCCTAAGGCTAGAAGAGGTCGTGTTAAAGAGGGAATTAAATCCGAATTCTGGGTTAAAGGAGTTAACATTTGATTAGACCTTGACACTTAAAGCATAATGGACGGGTTCACGATAAGGAACCCGTCTCACTGTTGGAACTTTGAGGATACCAGTAATTTACCGACGGTATCCTTGATTCTAACCTTCTGTTTTCTTTCCCCTTTATTTCAGCCCGTGTTGTGCGTCAATACGACTGACATCAATATTCGGTGCAACGAACTGCCAATCTATTAGGAAAATAGCTTCTTTATCCTGTCGGTTAGAAGGAGCGTCCCAATTGAGACAACCTTACTTTTCTCCACGTCTATAGCTGTCATGGACGCAAGCTTGATGTCAATTCCGAAACTCTCCCTCTCATCAAGCCCGAGGAAACTCGCTGTGAGGACCCTTATTGGAAGGGCGTGACTAACAAATATGTACGTTCCATCATAGTCGTTCAGGGCACTTCTCATCCTTTCCAGTTGAGAATCCCACGTTTCCATGCCAAGATCCTCCCTCTTGAGCTTAGGTACCTCATCCACTCTGTAACCGTTATACGGTCCAAGACCTGACTCTCTTATCTTGTTGTTCTCTACGACCTTCAACCCTACTACTTCTCCCAGTGTTTTAGCTGTCTGTCTGGTCCTGAGCAGCGGGCTGCAGACAATCCCTTTAAATTTCAGTCCCTTCAGTTGCTCTGCAGAAAAGAGTATCTGTTCAACCCCCCTGTCGGTTAGCGGATATTTATCCAAGTCCTCTGAGATTATATTGTTAACGTTGGCAAAACTTTCTCCGTGTCTCATAAGCAGTAGTTTCTTTATCAATGAAATCACCCAGTTATTGATTCGTCAGTCTAATAATTTTTTCCATTTCTTATAATCTCCTTTTTCCCCAGAGGAATTCTTTACTCTCCTTGGAGTCGACCTAAAGTGGTCGAATCCATCTGGAATCTTCGCTTTTCCGTTAATATCCACTACCCCTTTTCCCTTCATTACCTTACCTATTAGGGGGAAATCACTCAGTTTCTGAGGTGAAGTGAAGATGAGCTCGTAATCTCCCCCCATTGCATATATCGCTTCCCTCTCTTCCTCGTTCCTGGAATTTTCAGATACGTCCCTCACTATTCTTATCATCACTCCACTCATCTTAGACAGCAGGCCAAGAGACTTGTATATACCATCTGAATTGTCAATGCACGATGTTATTTTCAGCGTGCCCAATTTTCCAAGCAAGTCAAGTCTAGGTGTAATTTCTATTATTCTCTCGGGTTTCGTAGATTTACCCCTGTAGTAATCAATGATCGCTCTCTCATTCCTGCCAATTTTGGCCGATATGTAAACATAATCTCCAGGTCTCGCACCACTTCTTCTGAATTCTTTCCCCTTTTGGACTTCCCCGATAACCATTCCTGTCAGCGAAATCCTGTCTGATTCCTTTAGGTCTCCACCTGAGAATTTCACGTCGTACTTCTTCAGTTCTCTCTTAATTCCGCTGACCATTTTTGTTACCCATCGCTCCTCCAATTCCCGGGGGAATGAGAAGGATACCATCATCTCTAAAGGTTTCCCGTTCTTTGCCGCGATATCGCTCAAATTTATGTCTACGAGGAACTTCCCTATGGAGCCAGGGTTCCATGAACGATCAAAATGGTACCTTTCGTTTATGGTGTCTACTGCCAGGAGGAGGTATTTGTCCCCAAGGTATAAAAAGTGCACGTCCTCGTCCTCATTTTTCTCTCCAAAAATCCTCCATATCTTTTCAATGAGCTTTCTCTCCCCCGACTTACGGATTTCCATCACAAAGATAATTAGATGTAGTTAAATAAATTATCAACAGATGGAAGAGATAGAGGTCGAGAACAGCATATTCTTCACAAGATATGGGGCAGCATATCTTGAGGATATTTCTGCCGTAGTCGTCTCAGATATTCATCTAGGCTACGAGGACGTTCTGGCAATGAACGGAATTTTCATTCCCAGGGTGCAGTCCCAGATGATATACGACACGGTCGACCTGATAATAAAAAGGTACAAGCCCGATAAATTCATCATAGATGGAGACTTGAAACATGAATTTTCAAGGAATACCCCACAGGAATGGGATGACGTGTATGAACTCCTCGAAAGAATTGGGAAGAAGTCTGAACCCATCGTGGTAAAGGGCAACCATGACAACTATGTGGCTAACATTGCTTCAAAATTGAATCTTAGAACATACGACATCTACAAGGAGGGGCGTTATACGTTCCATCACGGGCACAAGACTTTCGGGTGGGACGAATTTGCTATCATAGGGAATGAGCATCCTGCCGTCGGCCTAAGGGATTCAGTGGATTCAGTGCTGAAGCTGCACTGTTTTCTATATTTCAAGAAGGAGAGATTGATAGTGCTTCCGGCAATGTCGATTTATGCAGGGGGCTCTGACATATTGAAAAATGACATTTCCTCTCCCGTGTTGAAGAAGGTGGAATTGAACGAGGGGAGGGTATACGGCCTCTGGGATGCATATGGAACGATTGATCTGGGGACTGTTGGGGGACTGTTATGATAGGGTTCATATCTGCAGGTTTCAACCCTCCCAAGAGCTTTACGATGGAGGAGATCGATTTCCTTGAAAATTCAAGGCTGATAATAGTGGACACATATACCTCCCCAAATTATCTAAAGATATTTGGGCAAAGGGAATTGACATTTGCCAGCAGGAAAATGCTCGAAGACTTCGAATGGTTATTCAAGGAGGAGGGGAACGTTTCCATCGTAATACCAGGAGACTCATTTTCCGCAACCACTCACTTTGTGATATATCAGGAGGCATCAAGGAAGGGAGTTCCTGTCAGAATATTCCACAACTCTTCAATTTTTCCGACTGCAGCAACTAGGCTGGGGCTTCACCTCTACAAGATAGGAGCGCCGGTATCTCTTCCCAGGTTTGAAGGGAATTTTAGGCCATTATCACCGTATGAAAGGATAAGCGAAAATTATAAAAGAAAACTGCACACGATCCTGCTTCTAGATACCCAGCCTCCCATGGAATTGAGGGAGGCTATAGAAGAACTACAATGGTTGGAGTCTGAAGTGAAGGGAGGGGTATTTGAAGACAGCAGGGAGATAGGGGTGGTAAGCTCTCTTGGCACGGAAGATGAGGCTATAGCGTATGGCAGAATGAGAGATATTAAGGAATGGAGAAAAGGGAAAGTTCCATTAACGATTGTCATACCCGCAGAACTGCATTTTCAAGAGAAAGAATCGCTAGATTTATTCAGGCTCTAGGTAGCGTTTTCTCGCAATAATATCCTCATAAAGGTTTATTACTCCGTTGACATATACGGAGAAAGTAGGTGAAATGATGCAATCAGCACAAATGGCATATGATAGAGCTATCACAGTGTTCTCACCGGACGGAAGATTGTTCCAGGTAGAGTATGCAAGGGAAGCCGTCAAGAGAGGTACGACTGCCATTGGTATCGTGTTTGAGGACGGAGCAATCCTCATGGCAGACAAGAGGGTGAAGAGCGGGCTTATAGACGAGAGAAGTATTGAGAAAATATTCACAATCGACGGTCACATCGGTGCTGCCTCATCTGGTCTCATAGGGGACGCTAGGATATTGATAGACCATGCGAGACTCCAGGCCCAGTCTGAGAAGGTTACTTACGGACAGGATATAATAGTGGAGTCATTGGTTAAGAAGGTGTGCGACCTCCTACAGCAATACACACAGTACGGCGGAGTAAGACCATTCGGAGCATCTCTTCTGATCACTGGAATCGACGAAACGGGAATAACCTTGTTTGAAACTGATCCTTCGGGTCTCTCAACTGGCTATAAGGCCGATGCTATAGGGTATGGAAGGGACGCTGCAGTCGACATCCTGGAAAAGGAATACAGGAGCAACATGCAACTTAAAGATGCTGCAGAGCTCGGTATAAAGGCGCTCAAGGCAGGACTAGAACAGGGTCAGGGGCTCGGTACGGTGAGCGTTGGGGTCATAACGAAGGGACAAAGGTTCAAAATTCTATCTCCGGAGGAGACCAACAAGCTCATAGGCAACAAGTGAGTAGGTTAATGGTCAAAGTAGAGGACGCGCTTATTGCCAGATACGAATCAAAGGGCCACAGGTTCGAGGTGCTCATAGACCAGAAACTTGTAGATTTGATCAAATCGGGGAAAAACGTCAACGTATCTGACTACGTGGCCACTGACATGATATTCAAGGACAGCAGCAAAGGGGACAGAGCATCAGAAGAAGTAATAAAAGAGGTATTTGGCACTGACGACTTTCAGACTGTCGTAGTCGAGATAGTGAAGAGGGGTCAGGTACAACTTACAACAGAACAAAGACGCAAGATGCTCGAAGAGAAGAGAAGGCAGATCATAGAGATAATATCGAGGGAGTCTATGAATCCCCAGTCGGGAACGCCACATCCACCGCAGAGGATAGAGAAAGCAATGGAGGAAGCAAAGGTCAGGGTGGATCCATTCAAGAGCGCAGAGGAACAGGTAAATGATGTTCTGAAGGCTATTAGGGTCATTCTTCCGATCAGGTTCGAGCACGTTAAGATGGAGATCGAGGTACCGGGAACAGAGTATGGGAAGATATATGCGGAAATGGCCCACCTAGGACAGATACTAAAGGAAGATTGGAAGAACAACGGGAATTACAGTGCAATAATAGAAATTCCCGGTGGGGTTCAGGATCAGCTTTACGACTTCCTGAACAAGAGAACAAAAGGCAATGTGAATATAAGGTTGATAAAATAGAGGTGAATATATTTGGATATGGAAAGGAAGATTGTTTTGCCAGGAGAGGAGATAAATCTAGAAGGAATGAAACAGGGAAACGGAATTTATCACGAGAACGGGAAGTATTACTCGTATCAGATGGGCGTACTGCAGACCTACAACAACTACGCCAACATAATTCCGCTGTCTGGGAAATACTATCCTGTAAGGAACGACAGGATAATTGGAAAGGTAATAGACATAGCCCCGTCGTTCTGGATCATGGACATCAGAGGTCCGTATCCGGGTTTCCTGCACATTAACGATACGCCGTGGAAAAATCTGGACCAGGATCTGAACAAGATACTTGGAATAGGCGATACTGTGTTCCTCAAGGTCAATGAGATAACGGAGTCCAGGCAGATCTGGCTCTCGCTGAAGGATGCAGGCCTGAGAAAACTTGAGGGAGGCCACATAGTAATGGTTCAGCCGACCAAGGTCTCCCGTATCATAGGAAAGGCGGGGTCAATGGTCAACACGATCAAGGAAATGACGGGAGTAAAGATCCAGCTTGGACAGAATGGGGTAGTATGGCTTGACGGATCTGCTGACAAGGTAATGGCAGTGAAGAAAATTTTGAAGTATATAGAGAAAGAGGCGCACACGTCTGGATTGACGGACAGAGTGAAAAAGATATTGGAAGAGAACAAAGGTGATTGAATTGGGAACGCAAAGCGATATAAAACTGATAAATGAAGATGGTTTGAGAATAGACGGAAGGAAGTTCAACGAGTTAAGGCCTATCAGGATAGAAGTAGGAGTGCTTAACAGGGCGGATGGATCAGCATACATCGAATGGGGAGGAAACAAGGTTCTAGTTGCTGTTTACGGGCCGAGGGAAGCATTCCCGAAGCACACACAGAATCCTTCCAGGGCGATAATAAATGCAAGATACAATATGGCTGCTTTTTCAGTTGACGAGAGAAAGAGACCTGGGCCTGATAGAAGGGCAGTCGAAATAAGCAAGGTCATAGGGGAAGCGCTGGAGTGTGCCGTATTTACGGAACAGTTCCCAAGGACTAGCATAGATGTCTACATAGAGGTCCTTCAGGCTGATGCAGGCACAAGAATTGCGGGACTTACAGCCGCATCTGTTGCACTCGTGGATGCGGGCATACCAATGAAGGACCTGGTCGTTGGATGTGCATCTGGCAAGATCGATGGGAAAGTGGTCCTAGACCTGAACAAGGAAGAGGACAACTTCGGACAGGCAGACCTGCCAATGGCCATTATTCCAAGGACTCAGGAGATAGTCCTGCTACAGATGGATGGGAATATGACAAGAGACGAGCTGGAAGAAGCAGTTGAGCTCTCAAAGAAGGCAGCGATGTACATTTCCGACCTCCAGAAGGAGGCGCTTCTTGCCAAATACAAGGCAAGTGAAAGTGAGAAGGAAGGTGAGCGAAGTGAGTAAAAGCGCAGACGAGATAGTTTATGGATTAAAGAGGGAATACCTGGAGAAAATATGTGCTGAGGGGAGCAGGATAGACGGTAGGAAGTTTGACGAGATTAGGACTGCAGTAGTTAACACAAACTTCGTTCCGAGGGCAGAGGGATCAGCTGAAGTTAGACTTGGCGACACGAGGGTACTCGTTGGCATCAAGATTGAGCAGGGGGAACCATTTCCGGACACCCCTAACAGCGGCATCCTGACGACCAATGCAGAACTACTACCAATGGCTTCGCCTACTTTTGAATCCGGACCACCAAGCGAAGATGCAATTGAACTTGCGAGAGTAGTTGACAGGGGTATTAGGGAATCAAAGATGATAGACCTTGACAAGCTGGTGATAAAGGAAGGGGAGAAGGTCTGGGTCGTATTCATCGACATGCACATCCTGGATTATGACGGAAACCTGATAGACGCCTGCTCGCTCGGAGCAGTTGCTGCTCTGCTTGAGGCAAAGGTACCTGCATCCAAGATCGGTGCCGAGGATTTCCCACTGCCAATAAACCACATTCCAATCAATGTGACGTTCGCAAAGATAGGGAATACCCTCCTTGCGGATCCTAACCTTGAAGAGGAGGAGGTTGCGTCGGCAAGATTGTCAGTCGCAACGAATGAGAACGGGGACGTTGTCGCAATGCAAAAAGGACTGGGCGGCAGCATCACCAAGGAGGAACTGTTTTCCGCAGTCGATACGTCGATTAAAGTGGGAAAGGATATTAGGAAGAGAGTACTGGGGAAATGAGTCCATGACCAAGAAGACAAGAAAGGTAGGAAGTTCTGGCAGATTCGGTGCCAGGTATGGTTCGACTGTCAAGAAGAGATGGCTCGAGATGGAAAATCTCAGGAAAACCACCTACATATGCCCCAAGTGTCACCACGTATCAGTCAAGAGGATACATCCTGGTATCTGGGGTTGCAGAAAGTGTGGCTTCGAGTTTGTAGGGGATGCATATTCTCCTGAACTCAGTACTGAATTCAAGAAGGTGGACCTGGAAAATGTTTAAGTGCATAAGGTGTGGAAGGGAACTGAAGGACGAAGGAGATACAACACAGTTCGAGTGTGAGTGTGGATCCAAGGTCTTTGTGAGGATTCCCGGGAATGTCGTGAAGACAGTAGAAGTCAAGTAGATGTACCTTTGCCCAAGATGCAAAGAAAGGCTGTCATATAACGACTATTCGGAATTACGGGAAGGAAGCTGTGAACTTTGCGGGAATATTCTGGACCACGTTGAAGATTATTTTGTAATGTTTGAAGGAGAAGCCAAAAAGTATGACTTCTCTACATTTCTGATAGGGTTGAGAGCGCCGAAGGAAAACCTGACTAAGGAAATTGAACTTGCAGAGAAGTCAGGAGTGAAACTCAGGAGTTACAAGGATGACTTCCAGGTTGCCTTGGGTTCAAAGATAGAAGCTGAACTCCCTTACAGGGCTGATTTTTCCAGGCCAGAGATTGTATTCACCGTAAACCAGGAAAACATGGATTACTCAATTTGGATAAGACCAGAATATCTGAAAGGAAGGTATCTCAAGAAGAGGAGAGGCATCCCTCAATCTCCTTGGATAAAGCCGGGGAAAGGGAAGGAGAGGGAGAAATCTATTTCAGAATACATAGGCTTGACAGCGTGTGACCTACTCAAGGGTAGCGACTATAATTTCTATGCGTCAGGCAGGGAAGACGTTGATGCCCTGATGCTCGGCAATGGAAGGCCGTTCTACGTAGAAATCAAGAACCCCCGCAATCGCACATTTGATCCCGCCAGAATTTCAGAGGAGGTACTGAAGTTTTCAGGTGGTGGGGTTGAGGTGATCGAATTATCCCTCGCGAACCCTGTTGAAA
>JAJYRY010000040.1 GCA_021793855.1 Thermoplasmata archaeon | reverse complement strand
GAAGAGAGCAGAGGAGCAGGGAGCGGTATGAGGACTACATTCAATAACATAGGACAGACAATAAGTATGGCCGTATTCTTCTCAATAGCCATAACAATATTCTCAGACAAACTTCCTGCATCGCTTTATCAAACATCTTTATCTATAGGTCTGCCTCAATCAATAGCTTCAGCAATATCCCAGATTCCCCCTTCCGGAGCCTTGTTTGCTGCATTTCTAGGAATTAATCCTGCTGCCAGTTTCCCTGCATCCATGCTGAACCTGATACCTCCAGCTGCACTAAAATCCCTGATGTCACTTACGTTCTTCCCAAATTCCATAGGGCCATCGTTCATTATTGGTCTAAGGGATTCGCTTTACGTCGCCATAGCGATGTCAGTGGCAGGGGCAATTCTTTCTGCCCTCAGTGGCGGAAGATATGTCCATGGTGAGGGGTACACTAACGGTAAGGAAGCTATTAAGAAGGACATTAAGAAAAACGTCGAAAGCCCAAGCAATGATCCATCACCTGGCCATGGGAGCAAGTAATGAAGAACGAATACGCGATGATACTTGACCAGCTGACGTCGCTCAGAAAACTGAGGAGAAAGATACTGGAAGAGATCAATGCGAACCTGAAGGATCTAAAATCAAGTGAATTCTACGTCCTGAACAAGATCTGTGAGAGCTCAGGTGAACAGACAATGAGTGACCTTTCTGACTCCACAGGTTTATCAAATGCATTAATAACGGCTTCCGTAGACATTCTTGAGGACCTCAAATTGGTAAAGAGGAAGAGGGGACCAGACAGGAGGAGCTACGTGGTCAATCTTACTGCAAAGGGAATGGAAAAGTGCAGGGAGATGGAAAAACTGAAGAACAGGAGCATCGAATCTTTATTCAGGAATATGACTAAAGAAGACCTTACTGAACTGAAGGAAACGCTGAAAAAACTCAATGAACTGATGGACAAATATTCGTGATTATTGACTTGATACCTTCCGCCAACACAATCAGTCTAGAAGTGCATCTATCAATGATGGTATGGAATCCTCATAGAGATACTCTATTCCAAAATGTCCTTCGTCATACTCCTTGTATTCGTGCCTAATCTTATTCTTTGTCAAGAGCTTGCTCATCCCTTTCATGCCAATGTTAATGGAAAATTCGTCCCTCTTTCCTACCTGAAGTATCACTTTCTGGTCCCTAATGTTTTCAATCCTTTCTTCTATGTTCCTTAACGGATCAAATTCCAACCACTTCCCCCAGATATCTTCTCTAAATGTATGGTACTTAGTGCTGAATGGAAGGTCGAACCCTACTCCTTTACTTCCATTTGGAGAATAGAAGGCAGACATCGCAATCGTATTCATCGTACCAAGTTCAGAATTGTTTGGGCGTGGTTTTTCATTGAAATGTTTCATAAACTTTTTGATTGTCGTACCTTCCAGCTGAGAGATAGCATCTGGAAAGTCCTTAAGATAGCAGTACTCAAACCCTGAATCGCCAGAAACATCTATGAAACCGTCGAAAATTTCGGGATGTCTTGATGCGAGATTGTATGATCCAAAGCCACCCGAGGATTTCCCGAACAGACCAACCTTTCTCCTACCATATTTACTGTTTATGAAATTTAGCACGTCCTTAACTATGAAATCCTCATAATTGCCTACTGCAGTCGAATTCACATACTGGTTGCCGAAGTAGGATGTCATCGTATCTGGCAGAAATATAAGGAATGAACTAGACTTCCTCTCAGAAATCCTTTCCATTGCACGAAAAAAATCATGACTGCTGTAGGACCTGTTGAGAAAACTCACGGAACTTCCGAAGAATCCTGCTAATCCTATAAGTGCTGGGGTTTTGTCATTAACGTTCCTTTCCAGAACGATGACCTCTCTTTCCTCTGGATCATTGGGTAAGTTTCCCTTCAAGCTTCTGCCGTTAATTGTGAATTTCTTCACTTCAAAAGGCAACTTCCTATTCAATAATGGCATATCGTCGAATGACAGTAGTGTGAATATCCTTTGTGGTATGTAGATTCTCAGATTATGAGAGTTTCCTGATCCACCCTTCTGGTTGTGATACCTAAGTCTGCAACTCTGATTTCAGCACCACCGTATAATTTCGCCTTTTCCTTTCCAGAGTAAAGTGAAGATGCAAGTCTGCCTGCCGCATCTGCCTTCATAATACCACTGCCACTGCTGCCAGTTACAACTGAGAGGTTCATGTTCCTCTCAAGAACATATGTTCCGTCCATGTTGTTCATTGAGTAGTACCCGGCCCAACTAGACATGATCCTCGCATCCTCGAATGCGGGAATGTATTCCCTTAGCACTGGGTATAGATTGTTTGAGTAATAGTCTGCCTCAGCCGTCGGGTTCTCCTCCAGGGAGAATCCTCTTCCTATTCCCTCGCTATATGAGACCCAGAAAGTCCTTGATTTAGGATCTGGTCTGAGATCAATAGACGGACCTGGAAGGATCGTGAAAGGGAATATGTCTTCTTCACCGGTTACTTTTTTCTTCATCATTTCAACGATACCATTACTCTGCACCTGGAATACCTGTACCTTCTTTGGTTGAGTGAATGGGTCTATTCCTAGAGGACTGGTAAGGTCGCTGGTCCAGACATCTGTTGCAAGCAGGAAATGATCAGCAAATAATTCACTGGATTTTGTCTCAATGGACTCGATGATCTTATCCTGCCAAATGAATGGCTCACCAGGGAAATTTAACTTCGTACGCGGGGAGAGGTTTAATCTTGTTACGTTGGTGTTGTACCTGAATTCAACTCCTCCCATATTCTCCAGCTCCTTGACGTAATAGGATGCAAGCAAGTCAGGCTCCATTATACCACAGTTCTCCCCTACGAAGCCACCATCTATATTCTTTAATCCCATTATTTTAGCTGCCTCTGGATCGGTGTCAGTTTTAATCCCTAACTCAGAAATTTCCTCCCTGCTTATGACCTTAGATTTCACCCTCTTCAAGAGACTTTGTACAGCCATCGATTTTAAATTCCTTTCATCCATTAGAAAGAGGTAGCCGTTAAAATGCATCCCCAGATTGAATCCACCTTCCTGGATAGATTTGTAAAACGATATTGACGAGGAGGCTAGTTTGTAGTTGGTATCAGAGGTGAAAACATCTCTGAATGCTGCATCGCTTTTTGCCGTATTCCCCTGGGCGTAGGTGCTCCATTTGTCAACAATACAGATATTCAGGTCAGGATTGTCCTTCTTTATGTGATAAGCTGACGATAGACCAGTCACGCCAGCCCCAACGATCAACAGATCGTACTTTTGCATGTGCACCACGCATTGCGTGCGATTATTTAAGGAATCAATAAGGTGATTAATTGGATAGCTGCCCTCAGTCATACCAGGTTCATTCTATCCAGCACGTACCAAGCGCAGGCGATGTCCTCCAGCCCTATCCCCATCGTCTTGAAAATTGTCTTCCTAAAATGACTGAATTTTTGACTTTTACCTACTACCTCCTTGAACTCAATGGGCATACCACCTCCGTTGACGAAGTCTGAAATCTCTGAAGACTCCCTAAACGCCTGTTCTAGGTGCTCAACTACTACAAGGTTGGCATCCCTAATCACTGCTTCAGAAACCTCTCTTCTAGCTAGGATGTTAGAACCGGCTATGTTAAGGTGGTACCTTTCCAAGAATGAAATGTCACTAATTAGAGGCTCGTAGGACGAAGTAATGCAAGTAATTACATCTGCACCGTAAAGTGCCTTGCCTATGTCACTATAGTCCTTAATTTCCCTGCCAAATTTCTTGCTCATTCTCTGGGCGAAATTCCTGCTGTGAGATGCCGTCCTCGAATACACCCTTATTTCAACGGGATCAGAAATGCTCAGAATTCCTTCAAGTTGCGCTTCTGCCTGGAATCCAGAGCCAATTAAAGTGAATACGGAACATTTGTCATGGAGTATTGACGTTGCTAATGCGGTTACCGCCCCTGTCCTTATCTGTCCAAGTTTTTCAGCTTCTACCACCGCCAGGAGATCGGTTGACACTGTATCAAACAGCAAAACTACGAACTTTGCACCGTTCTTTGTAGCAATATATGATTTGAGGCCAGAGATATGGTATTTATTCATAAAAGCGGGCATGGTGCTTAAAACGGCGGGGCCAGAATACGTTCTTTGACGTGGGTCCGCCCCTGCATTCCCTTTAAAATACTCATCGAAAGCTTCCCTCATCAATCCAACTGCAGCTTTCATATCCAAATTGTCAGAAACTTCCCTTTCTGTAATATAGTACATCTCCCTTCAAAGATGGGTATGCCTATAAACCTTTTTCAATGTTTCCCTTAGGTTCGACAATCAGAGCACTTAACTAAGTGCAGCCGTGATTGACCCTGTTGTGCCATTGTAGTTTATGACTACCTTGAAATCTGAGAGATTGACGGGTTTCCCAGTCGTGTGGAACACTATAAAGATAAATGCACCCGATTCAATTGACGTTGCACCGTTGACGGGTATAGCCCCATTGGATGTCCATACATTACCGCTGCTTGTGAATGTGTTCATGTAGAGAACTGTTCCATCAGGATTGGTTATTGTCGCGTTCACTATTGTCCAGCCTATACCCGTTGAACTGTCGTTCAATATTTGAAGATGAAAATTCGATGGGTTCTTAAGAACGGTTGGAGAAGCTAACGTTAATAATAGCGTGGTAGAGTTAGTGCTTGATGATTCCTCAGTAAGGCTTCCGACTAGAGGTCCAGGCCCAGGACTATAGTATGACACCAGCAGGTATACTGCTGCCGCAAGTACAACTGTTACTGCAACCATTAGAATTGTGGCTATAACAGGAGATACCGCCTCGTCCTTTTCAATATGAAGGGACCAAATCTTTCTACGAGTTCTCCTAATGACTTCTTTCATCTCTTCTCCTCTAGTTACCCAAGAGTGATAAAGAAATGCCTAAAATGGATATATATTTTGAGGTCAGTCAACGCTTAGAAGTGGCTGGATTTTGCACCCGGCTTTAATGACATGAAGCCAAAGTTTCTCCAGAAACGAGATAGCTAAATCTAACAATCTTCCCTCTTTACTAATTGCTTCATAGGTATCAGCGATGGTGAATTCTGCACATCGTTTTGAAACATCAAGCTCCTCTCCTTCTGCTCCGTTTCATCCAAGAGAACGCTATTATCTTCCCCCTTGCAGCTTAAGAATCCATATTAGGAAGTATTGGGAAAGTCCTCTTTATACAAAGAAGAAATTTCAAGGACCGCACTAGTAGACTCCTTGCCAGTCTTTAAAGTCATTTTTTAATGCCTGAAGATTCAGTCTTACGAAGTGAAAATCAGAGATTTGGATTATTTTATAAGTTGGCACATCTTATTCAAATAAATAACCTCATAACTACTGCCAGTGCAAACCAAAATCCCTACCTTATGACCGCTATACCGCATTTTGGATATCGCGATTTAATGCGTGTTTGCTTTTTTAGTAAAACCATTACCTCGTTGGATGCAACTAAATTCGAATGACACACGACACATTTAGGCATTTCATTCCTTTCATAGCAAAGTATAGTCCTAACACGCAGTTTCAAAATATCTTAATAAGAAAAAGACCGACTTACACTTCATTAAACAAGCGAACTCCGATTTTAAAATTTCACCTACCATTCCATTAGTAAGATGGCCAAATTGGGGGAAGTTTTCTGAACCGCTGCTTTAAACAAAAGGAGGGGGAAGCCAGATAATGGCTCCCCTCTTTTTGGCCCCTCCTCGTGATAAGTGAATGTGTAGAAAGCAGAGGACTACACATACAATCCAGCCAGCTCACTATTTCTACTTCCAAGTCATTATAAGTCCAATATTGATTAATACTTCCAGAGAATTAGAAAACTTTTCTAACTACCCGTTAGTTTAAATATATGCCAATTAATTGATTCTCATAAAGATGATAAAAGACCTGAACGTGCCTATGAAAAAACTATCCCTTTCTTTCCTAAAGTATTGCCATTTGAACTTTAACTCAGGACCAAATTTGTTGGAAGGAGGTTACCTGTTTATCAACTTTGACCTGCAGTTACTAGCTTCTGGGGCTGAAATCGAATGGTATATGTGAAGGAAGTTAGAGTCTGCCCAGTATGCAATGTCAAAGCAGTAGTTAGTAAAAAGTGGGTACTCAATTCATACGGGAAAAGATACAACTATCTGATTTACCAGCACGATGGTTTCGTCCATTATTCAAATGAAAAGGCCTCAATTTCAAGAAATTTCAAGAAAGGAGAAATGGTAAAACACTTGACCGAAACGATCAATTCCGAAAATTTCAAGTATGGGCTGTTCAAAACAAAGGATGCTAAAGTGGCACTGTCAAACAAGTTTCTTTCCATTTCAATGGATTCAGTTAGGGACAGTCTGTACAAACTCGTTGAAACTGGGATGCTCGAGACAGTTAGAAAAGGAAGAATTCTATATTTTTTAAATACCGTTTACAAGGAGAGATTAAGTTTTGTTGATGACTCTATAAATTTTGAACTATTAGACCTGGATGATGATGGTATGTTTAAGGGGCACATCTTTACTTCCATAATAAGAAACGACAAGAGCTGGCCACTATACTATCTGCCATACAAGATATTTGGTGACTCAGATGTCTATTACGATGACCTCCAAATCAGAGCCTCTGTAGCAGAGTCTAACGAAACTTTAAAAACACTAATATTGGAAGACAAGCCACGAGAGAAGAGGCTACTACTAAAGTTGAATAGGCCATTATTCCCAAACGAAAGTATTAAAATTCGCTTTGATTATTATTGGCAGGAACCTAAGCATACATTTTTCTTCACTGCCGCAACATTCATGAAAAGCTTTGAACTAAAACTTATGGGTAATATGCCCCTGAAGATACAAGGAACCCTAACACAACCAACAACCGGTGAGATAAAAGACCTCTCTGGTTCAATCATCTCAAGTGGCAGCAGAAAATGGAAGTACGTCTATTTAGCCAAAATTAGGTCAGTAAAAGAATTTTCTGTAATCCATTTCAAGTGGAAATCCCTATAGGACTCTTAAAGAATACCCTGGGTAAAATTGAATATTTCTTCCTAAATACTGGAATTAATGCCCGGGAATGCCATTAAAGCCAAATGCAAAGTTTGCGGAGCTAAGGCAACTGTCAAGAAGTACACTTCCAATGGTTCTAGAAGTAATGCATATTTTTATGAGAAATACATTCACAGGAACGGCGTAGTTCATTACTATAGGGCTGGTAACAAGGTTCAGAATTCAAGTACATCTGAAAAATTCGAGCAGATGATAAAATCAAATATGTTCAGTAGAAATTACAGATTTAAGGAAATCAAGTCGCTGTTTGAGACTGCCTTTGGGTCGGTCGTTAATAATTCCATGATTTCGCGCAACCTGGAAAGAGCAATTAGATCTAATCTACTTGAAAAGATTGTTGAGAGGAATATCACTTTTTACAGGAAGGCGAATCCTTCCAAAGTTACAAAGGAGGTAAAGATTAGCGAAACATCACTCAATTGGCATCTATCAGGAAGTAAGGCGTCAATCAATCTCTTTCTGTACCTGAAAAATGATATTGACAGACCATTAACTTCCATACCAATTGCACTTCCCTCTGGGACGTCGGATTCAATAGATGACCTTAATTTAATCGCATACGACCAATATGGAAGCATAGATAAAAGTAGAATTAATAGCAGCTACACCTATCCCGGTCAGATATTGATCTCTGTCAGTTTTAAGAAAGTCCTAAAACCTGCTGAAAAGAACTTCGTGTTCTTGAAAGGGGATCTTGATCTAAATGATGACTCATTTAAATTTTCACTTCCAATTAACATAGATTCATTCAAGATGAGTTTCATTGACAACAAAACGAGGGAGATCCACGTGACGAAAAGGTTGCTTGACGGGATCAAAGAGAGCAATCCTGAGGTGGTAAAGAGAGGAACACTGGCAGGAGGGGAATCATATACGGAGGTTGAGTTCGATAAACTGCTGAGAGGAGAAACAATAGTAGTGTCGTGGTGACGGCCCATCTTATCCGCTAGGTTACTAGTACATAAAATTACCCTGAAATTCGTTTCAAAAATGTACCAAATAGTTAATGTATATGTTTTAGAAGTCTATTTACAATGGTGAACAATGATAGGGTGAAAACAGAATGATTGCCTGGAATAGTCTGCTGGACTTCGTACTCACTTTCGTAGTTGGCCTGCTGTTCGGTCTAGCAGTAAAGAAAGGTGCAATGGCTTTCCTTCTTGCGATCATCGGCTTTATTATAGCAGGGTACGTCGGCATTACATTCATCCCAAAGATCTCGCTGACATATGAGATAAATAAATTCTTTGCTCTAGCATCAGCGTATTTGAAGGATTTTCAAATTGGGGCGCTGACTGTTTCCCTCACAGTAGTGCTATTCCTCGTTGGACTTGCAATAGGTCTTTGGAAAGGTTAACCATGAACCAAGGCAAAGTCGCAGTAGTTTTTTGAATTTTCTGAAGTACTGAACCTCTGGAGTGTTTCAACAGGATGAAGAATGCCCCCATAAAGATTCATAAGGCAGAAAAATATTCATTTTTGTTGAAAGAGATAAGAAGGGAGGAAGCGGTATCAGAGGTCGTAGGGACCATCCTCATACTTGCAATTACAGT
>JAJYRY010000039.1 GCA_021793855.1 Thermoplasmata archaeon | reverse complement strand
CATCGGTTTCAACACTTCATGATTCCATCTGGTTCCTGACACTCAGATACCTGCACCTAGTACTTGGGCACATATGGGCACAGAAATCATAACTTTCATATGACATAGCATTCTGGCACATTATTGAGAGTAATCAAGTCCGTCACCCAATCCTATGCGCCTTCCCGTGATCCAGCTTACCAGGCAGGAAACATACGGTACAAGCAGCAGATGCTCGGAATGTGGGTCACTTACCCGAAAGAGCGGACGCATGTTACACTGTGAATCCTGTGATATATGGATCAACAGGGACATCAATGCATGCATATCTCAGGCAAAACGGGGCCGTACCAGGCTTGTGCGATCCCTCCTAAGGGAGAAAGGCCCGCCAGTTGAAGCAGTGAACCAGTAAAAAGACGGGGAGCAGATGGCGGGAAGCCAGATCCTGTCAACGGGATCTTGACAGAGTCTTATATAGGGGGCTTGTGTTCAATTCCATTTCAAAAAAATGCTGAATACCGTCTAGATAACTATCTGTTCCCAAGGCGTAAACCTGATGATATCTTGTTCGAGATGAAACGCCATAGAAGGGAGAATAACCCAAAATGATGCAGGAAACCTCTGGTGCTTCTGTAAATCAGTCTGGCTTGCACAGTGTAGTACAGAAGCTTGAAATATTTGTAATACATTGAGTATTATGAAAAAGTATACCACAATATCTGCGAAAATCTCGGAAGAAGAGAGAGAGAAAATAAAGAAACTCGGACTAAATCCAACCGTAATTATTAGGAAGGCTGTGCAGGAAGAAATAAGGAGAGCCAAAAATAAGGATTTGATTGAGAAAATGAAAAAAGTTGCGCCCATAATATCGAAATTAAAGCTAGATGAAATAGTATCAGACATTCGAGAAGACAGGGAAAGATGAAATTACTGGACGCTTCCGCAATATTTAATCTCTTTCAGGGCGGTAAGTTCAGCGTAATCGTAGCCGGAGCAACGATCCCTCTTGCTAGGTATGAAATAGGCAACATTCTGTGGAAGAATCACAAAATTAGAAATAGGATTTCAAAAGAAGAAGCAAAGGAATCCGGGATTGTTATGTTTGAGTTGCTTGATTCCATGGAACTTATCTTACCCTCCTCAGATTCCACTATGAGTTTATCCTTAGAAGAAGGTCTGACATTCTATGATTCATCCTATCTTGTTGCAGCTTTTGAAACTGGTTACGAGCTTGTCACAGATGATATAAAATTACATAAGATAGCGAATCTGAAAGCATCGGTACGAAAAAGTTCAGACCTAAAATAATCTGGCTGAGATGCTTCTCTCCATACAGTTAGTTACTTTCACCAACAAATAATGGACCTGTCTGGATTTGATTAAAGGCTCAAACAAATACTTAACTGCAAAATTCCGGGAATTCACACTTACGTAATGCTTTCTTATAGGATTGATGTCAGAGATAATCCGATCCAGCTCGCTTAACACCAAGCTTCTCATAGATATGATCTGAGCTGATTATTTCATCCTCACATAATGATGCGTGAAATGAGTCAAACACCCCCGTGTTTTCGTGATCGATAAGGTGTGCAGCAGCCAACGCGTTCTGCTTGCTAGCACCTATCAGATCAGCAATGGATAGGACACTGGCAATCATGGCTTCCACGGGAATCCCTCTCCTGACACTTACCAGCGCAAGTTCCACCAGGGTCAGAATAGAAGTGCAGATCTCTCCCTTATAATTTTCCAGTGCTTTGATAGCCCAGGAGTTGAGCCTATCATCCGAATTCGAAATGGCGATGAAGAAATCTGTATCTGCGTACGGCATTTATCGTGTATCCTTATGTCTTCTGTTGGCCCTTTCCTCAACTTCCCTGTTTGCCTCGTCCTCAGCCAACATCCTGATATCTCTTGCTGCCAACTTGTCGAGTCCGAGTTCTTTACCCCACTTTTGTAACTCAGCTACAGGATCTTTGGGTTTAGGAATTAGAAGGATTTCTCCAGATAATTTTATAACAAAAAATCTGTCGCCATACTTTTTTCTTGCCTCTAGACCTATGTTAATTCGTCCCCTTTCATCCACTCTTGCTTCCTCAATCATTGTCGTATTATAATGCAAAACAATGTAATTAAAATTGTGGGAGTTTCTGTAAATTTATGGGAATAGTCTCCAAGTATCCCACTACTATACATAATCAAATGTGAACGTGTGGAGTTGCACCAGGTCAAGAGTTTCCATCACCCATCCCATTCATGCCCTCTGCAGGAGAGAATAATGTGCCCGAAGCGAGCCGGAAGTCTTGCGTTCGTGGGTACAGGAATGGCATTACGGAATGGCCTGTCATCAGAATGGAAAGTCGTCCAGTCCTCCGCGGGATGCAAGATCGCGCACCTCTACGAGATAATTGTGGTGGTTTTTCCGAGCTTCTGAACTCCACTGCATCTGTAACCCTTGCAGAAAACTCTGGAGCGTGTGTTTTTCAACGATGAAGTAGTTTTCGAGTGCATCATTATCGCACCTTAACCCAAAGAAACTGACGCCACAATAGCCTCTTACCAGGTTACGATAAAAGTCAGAAAAGTATCTCGATTTTACCGTCATTTCCACGATGTAATTGCTAGGGTCCACAACCTCATAAGCGTTATTCCCCTTAACATTCAAGGAATCAAGTCTCCAAATCAGTTCATCAGTTCCGCCATCTACGTACTGTTTGGGCACCAGGATTCCTTTATTCTGAAATACACCTCCCACATCGGACCTTTTCTCATCGTCACGGAATACCCATTTGGTCTTTACCAGGACCAGATCACCAAGGCTGTTCCCGGCAGCAGAATACATGTTGAGCAGATATGGCACATTCTCCCGGGATGGACCGAAATAGGCCAATCTCCTCTTGAACGGGAGTTCCTCACTAATGTAATCCATCAGCACTTCGCTGACCTCCCTTCTCCGATTTTTCGAAAACTCAATGCTGATGAACACGTTTCCTTCTTTTTGGAACGTTACCGGCGAGATTCTGCAACCAACCATCTTATTGACAGTAGTGTATAATTTTCCCTGAAATTCCGGAATAGCCATCTTAATTATGTTAGTTGGCGCATCAAGCTCGAGTTCCATCCCGATCCTCTCAGAATGTTCATAGAGGTGTTGCCTTTCTTCCGAATTAAGTTCATTTCTGAGGCGTCTGTAAAAGAACCACTTCTCTCCTTCATTGCCCAAGAGATGAAAATGATCCTTTTCACCTACGTGTATTTCTCCAGCACTCAGAAACTTGGGATTGACCTCCTGAAGCTCCAATACCGCGCACCAATCAAGAACAGTCATTTCTGTTCACTCGTCTGCCGTGAATAAGACATTCTCAACCTAAACAAGATCCATCACTCCCGGGTTAAACGCCTCAAAATAAAGCAAAGTCACTGAGCGGGACCCATGATCATCCATTATTCCTGAGAGAATCTCTAAAAAATCCATTGCCTGGCTAGCCGGGAGAAAAACCGACATTTCCAGCCTATCCCTGATAACCCTGGCAAAGTGGGCAGCGCGGTAGATGACACGGTCGTTGCTCATACTCCTGATCTTCTGAATAATGGGGTTGTTCCCCCACGTCTCGTAGATATTCTCTTCCCGATCTATTGTTATGATGTCTCCCTGTTCTGAAAGTGGGGCGGATGAGTGGATCAACGCCCTGTAGTTTGTTCCGGGCTTTTTTTCCAGTTCCCCAATGTTGTCTCCGACTGACAGGTATTTTTCTAGCGGATCTTCAAGGAACGCCTTTATGGAATATTTCACGAAACAAAGGGGTATCTTTGAGTGCAGAGTGTTGAGGAAAGTTGAAGTCCCACTCGGACACACGAACGACTCAATTGTGATCTTCTCGGCGCCCCTGGTGCTTTTCATCAGGACATTTGAGATGTGGTTTGCCACAGACTGATGGAATTTTAAAACAACGAAAAGTTGTTCACTCTCTAGGTATAGATTCTGCATCACCGCAGAGGGAACTTCAACGAGCTCATCCAAAATGGAGAACAGAGAAGAAAATGAGTTCGGAATTTTTACGTACCATGAATTACCTCTTTCCTCTGCGTTGTAGGCTTGAAGGAAAGAGTTTCGAAATTTACTCGAAGCAGAGATCTTGTCGATAAGGGCGGTCAATGTTATGGCTCCCTGGTCCCGACGCATGATTATGGGGGCGAAAACGTTGTATTTATTGAGGTATTGAAAAAATGGAGAACTATCAGTTAATGAAAGAACGCATCCAAAGTCGGAACCACGGTTTATTTCCTGCAGACGCATAAAGAGATTTTTAATTGCCTCCCAAAAATAAACAAAGAACAGAGATAAATATGTTGCCATTGTTCATACCGGAAAAGTTTCCGGAAATCCTCCTCAGTAAACTGGTGGACTGGCCGGGATTCACTTTTTGTTTTAAGCGAATACTATATTTTCCATAAGAACAGCGATAACATGATCAGTAAAAATCTATGTTTTGAGGTACTTCTGTAAAGGCGTTGTCTTTCATTTCAACAATTCCAGGTATTTTGGAGGTTCTAATATTCTGCCAACGTCTAAACCATTTATAGCAGCATACTTAAGGACGTCTTGAGTATTCCATGTGACAATGTAGTCAATGCTGACAGATTTGGCTATGGAAATCATGTACCAATCGTTTCCCACATCTTTTATTGCTGTTGGATCTATTGTGAGGTTCTCGGTTTTTACGAAATTCAGTTGCATAACGTAAGGATCGAGTCTGGAGTTCAAATACTCCGTTCTAACATTATCTAAGGCACGAAATACATCGCCTTCTTTCTTTCCACTCAGGGAAATCTTCTCTATCAGATCTGGGTCCAAATCAAGAAGTCTTTTCAACTCACCGTAGAGTATATCGCAAGTAAATGCCTTATCTGAGCCATTTACTACTCTCTTGCACACCCTAGCATTTGAGGAGTGGGAAGACCCCGATATCAGATAGGCTAATACAACATTGGTGTCGATTATGAGTTGCATTTATTGTCTCAATGCCTTCTTAGCCAAGTTGACAGCGGAAACCACATTTTCCTCAGTTATTTCATTTTCCTGCAGAAAATCAGTAAAGTACTTGTCGACCACCTCATTCTTGAGGGCCGATCTCTTAGTGAATCTTGGGTACCTTGAATACACTGTATCAAGCAATTCTGTTAAACTCATATAATTGAATGTAGCCTTGACGTCAAATATTTGCTGTTTTTCAAATTCAGTTAAGTCATTCCAAACTGAAGCGGCAATTTTAAATCCTTCACTGGTAAGTTTCAGTTCATCAAATGAAATTACCCCTCTTGATTGGAAATCGGTAAGGTCTCCGGAAAGTTCCTTTGAAAATGGGCCATACCAAAGAGGTTCGAAGTGATAGGTATTTTTCGTATCTGCGAATGGAGTTCTTCTGCAGAGGAGGAAAATCTCTTTCTGTAAATGTGTAACTGAAGGGACCGGTTCATTGTTTTTCTTTGACTTTCCCCACGCGTAGACGAAAGAAAGCAACAGATCACTTCTAGAAACCATACAAAGAGAATATTTCATCGCTATATACATTTCTTATGCAATCTGATAAGTTTTGACAAGTAGAGCTGACTTTGGTTCTAATGCTCTGATGAACTAGTGGACCGGTCGGGATTTGATTAATGTTCTAAGCGAATACTAAATTTCTGTATCCGGAGACGGTACCCGCTCGTATGGAACTAAACACTTAAGTCCTATTGGTAACTATGGTTATCTATGGTGACAACCATACAGATAGATGAAAAGCTGAAGGCTAGACTAGATCAACTGAAGATTCACCATCGGGAGTCCTACAATGAGTTGATCTCAAGATTGATAAACTCTTCATCACCCAAACTGGTTAGCAGAGATACACTAATAGAAACGCTGGAGGTATTGTCAGACTCAGAATTTATCAAGGGTATAGAAAGGGGCATCAAAGATATTGAGGAGGGAAGGATAAAACCGCTCAGTCAGGTGAGGAAGGAGCTGGAAGGAGCTTGATCTATGAGGTCTACCTTGCTGCTGAAGCAGAGAAGTTTCTCAAAAAATGTGATAGCGCAACAAGAAAGAGACTGACGAATAAAATTTCTAAATTAGGTGCAGATCCAGAGGCTGGAAAGCCGCTGACTGCGGTGTTGACAGGACTTTGGAGTTTGAGGATTGGAAGCTATAGGGCGATATATGAGATACGAAACTCAGAACTGCTTGTTCTTGTTATCAAGATAGGCCCAAGGAAGAATGCGTATGATTGATATAACTGATTAATAAGAACCCTAATTGGAGTTGGTTTGAAAAAGAGCCTTGATCAGGATTCGTTGATAGACTTCATCTGGAAGGCTCATCGGAACACTTCATAGGGCAGGCACTCCCCTGCTTCCGGGATTCGTTGATTATGTTTTCATTGACTGGGATTGGAGATACCATGACTCTTACGCAGGAAGAAGATGGCCTCCGGGAAAAGAGGTCGTTTTCTTCAGAAATGTTCCTGTCCGGTGCATGTCATACCAAGGAAAGGTATCTGACAACCTGGACGAGGTGGAGGTTGATTCAATGTATTCCTTTTTTGCTATTTGTAATGCGCTGTGGACGAAAAATCTAAAGGTGTACAAAGTCTCTTTGATGGACTGTGTACAGTTCCCCAGTGTGAGAACATGATTGTTGTTATTTTCTATAATTTTCAATAAAATTCTCTGATGTCAAAACTTCAACATCATCCCGGTCTTTTAATTCGCTCTTCATCGAAATCAGATCTTTATCATAGGTAATGATGAAATCAGCGTTGATGTTTCTGCTTATCGCTATAAGGTACCAGTCATTTCCAATCCTGTTAAGCATTTTCTGATCATGGTCCAAGTTTTTCATGGGACGTAGCTAAGCCAACCGTCAATATCATCCATGAATTGCCGAAAGTAAACGGGATCGATTTTACTTAGCTTCGGGTCACTCTTAACTATCCTTACAATTTCTCCCATCAGGGCATCGCAGGTGTACGATACAACCCTGCCCTCTCTGATCAGGTTTATTACCATCTTGCTTGCAGTTCCGGCTTTTCTACCAAGAATTGCACGGAAAAATACGTTAGAATCAGTTACGACTTTCATTTACAGGATGCCTAATTCTGTTGAATGCGTTATCCAAATCATCAACTGTAATATCATTTTCGAGCGCAAACACGTCGAAGTAGCTGTACAGATTCTCAAGGATCACGGCAGACTTTATAGTATATTTCTTATATTTTCCATACACGTAGTCTAAGAGATCCTCTGCAGCCAATCTGTTATACCTTTCTTTGATTCTTGAAAGTGCCATCTTGTGAGTCTGATCCTGACTGTTCCAGAGTGCCTGAGCATCTTTGTAACCATCTGGAGTAAGGGTAAAACCATTCGCATCATTTACACGACCAGATGCCACCAGTTCAATAAGATCGCTGTCTAATTCGCGGGAAAAGGGCCCATAATAGTGTGGTACGAATTTGTATCCATCCACCTTGGAGAAAATTGTTTCCTTCAGGAGAAGGAACATTTCTTTCTGTAGGTGAGTTCTTGATGGTATGCTCTCGTTATCCCGCAAAGTGGACCCTCTGGCGTAAATAAGCAATTTGAGCACGTCCAAATTCTGCATACGTGTCATTCTCACCAATGTTTATAACAACTTCATTGTTCATATGCTGAGTGACGAAGAATCAGATTGAACCAGCGAGCTAATTGCCTTGTATCGATCCTTCCAGGAGAAACATTATTTGTCACCCAAGAACTTTCTACGAAGGTTAAGAAAAAGGAGACTGTAAAATGAACATGTCGAATGTCGATTTACACTCTGATAATACGCATACAGGTATGGTTTATTATAAATTTGTGACAATACCGTATTCATTATGCCGAGATATTTCATTGCAGTTATACCTCCAGCTGCTTATTCCAGCAGAATCGTGGCTTTCCAGAAAACGCATCCGGAAAACTGGTTAGTTGGAGAGGTTGAACCCCACATTACTGTCAAGGCGCCGAATGGGTTGAGTGACGATCTAGAATGGCTCAAACCCGTCAAGAGGGTGTGTGGATCATTTTATCCTTTCACTGTAAAGATTAGCGAACCGGAATCTTTTGGAAAATCTGTTCTTTTCTTGAAAATATCTTCTCCAGGAATATTGGAGTTGCATAGAAAACTTGCAGGACTTTTTGACCCTTCTCCGGCAGAGATTCTGGAGAACTTTGAGCTTGATTATTATATACCACACATCTCTCTAGCTATTGTTGCAAACGGCCTTTCTGAAGAGTTGATAGATATAGTCAGGAAGGAGGCAAATTCTCAGTTCACATTACCTCTGGAGTTCAAAGCAAACTTTGCAAGAATTACAAGGATAGATGATAGAGGAAAGTATTGTAAGTTCGAGGATATTCCTTTCAAACGTAATAATTCTTTAAAGAATCACAGACTTCTTTCGAGGGAAAGGCTTCCCGCTGTCGAATAGTGTAACTTGTTGCAAACAAAGTGTTATGGACCGGTTGGGATTTGATTAAAGTTTTAAGTGAATACTCAAAAACGAAAGGTAGCAGTTGGAAAGGAGGAATGTTGTAAGATTGAAGCTTGTGACCCCCCCTCCCACGAATGAAACTCTTACTTTCCTGCTTCAAAGATTGCTGACTGAATCTCCACAGGCATGAATTCCCCCCCGGTCCGAAGGTCCTCTGTCCTCCATGCTAAGCCATCCGACTTTAAGGGTGCAGGCACGCATGGAGAAATGTGCAATCCTACTTTCTCCCATTC
>JAJYRY010000038.1 GCA_021793855.1 Thermoplasmata archaeon | reverse complement strand
TGGCTTATGCTAATGTCTTGTTATTGGAGAGGAAGCTTTCAATCATAGAACCCTTCCTGAGGCCAAAGATTTAAGAATGGCATTTAGCGTTTAAGGAGAAAATTCTTAGGTTGAGATTGTATCTTCATTCGGTATGCTATCTCAACTAGCAGAATTGTTTGATGACCCCAAAACAATCTCAAAAATTCAAGTGAAACTTCCATACCTCTTCCAGATAGCAGAGTTAGATAGCTCTAGAGCTGGAAAGGTTGGAATGGAAGTAGGCTCGGTTAGGGAGAAAATCATCACTGCTTTCCTAATCTATAAGTTTGGAGTAACCAACATTGACAACAATATACCCATAACTGAAGCTGAGGTGGATGTGAAAGTTTTTGGCTCACCAATATCTATCAAGACAGTCACGGGTAAAAAGGCGAATGGAGTTAAACTTATATGGACAGTTGACCCCACCAAAGCGATAGAATTTCTCAATAAATATAAACCCAGTTGCGATATGCTATTTGTGCAAGTCAATTGGGAAGGCGGAAAAGGTGGATTCTATTATATTACTAAGGAAACTCAAATTAAGCATTTTATCAAATTTGGACGAAAGGGTTACATAAAATTACCAAAGGCGGGCACCAATCCAAGGGGAGTGGAAATTGCTAATGAAGCTCTTGAGGCTCTTTTGACCGACAAAGATACAAAGGCCATTCCAATAGTGTGGAAGAAACAAGAACTCAACTATAACGTATATGACAGATGGGTAGAATTCTGGGAGAAAGATTAGATGCAGGGGAAAGATAAAAAGGGAGGATCCGAGACAAGTTCATTTGGAAGTCCAAGCAGGTTTAATCATGACTCCTCAAAATTCTATGCGGGAAAAATATACGAAGGCTTGCCGAAACAAAAGGAAGATTTGGATTTTACGGAGAACTCTTTACCTGCTAGCACTATTGATAAATTATTTTGCAAATCTTCAGAGCATATGGAAGAGCTATCGGACAAGAGCATTCATTTAATGGTTACATCACCTCCCTATAATGTTGGAAAACTTTATGACAAGGAGCTAACTCTAAAGGAATATAGAGATTTTTTATCAAGCGTGTTTAGAGAAGTTCATAGAGTACTCGTTCCTGGCGGTCGGCTTTGTCTAAACATAGCAAACCTAGGGAGACGACCATATCTGCCACTTCACTCGTACATCATTAGAGACCTAATCGATATTGGATTCCTCATGCGAGGAGAGATAATATGGGACAAGGGAGCGACTGCAAGTTCGTCTGTTGCTTGGGGTACTTATTTATCTGCTAAGAATCCTGTTTTGAGGGATTCACATGAATATATACTTGTGTTTTCCAAAGATTCTTTTACTAGAGGAGTGAAGGAGAAAATGAAGTCTACAATGACCAGAGAAGAGTTTATTGAGTATACCAAGAGCATTTGGTCTTTCAACGCTGAATCGGCTTCTAAGATTGGGCATCCTGCTCCATTCCCGGTGGAACTTCCTCTCAGGTGCATCAAGCTTTTCACCTTTGAGGAAGAAGTAGTTCTAGACCCATTCATAGGAAGTGGAACTACAGCAATTGCGGCCTTAAGTTCAAATCGCCACTATGTAGGATATGACAATGACCCTGAATACATCAGGTTGGCTGAAAGACGAATCCGTGAATTTCTAGATAGGAGCAAGCAGCAAACTTTTGATATAAACACCACTTAGAATGCTAATAGAGAGTGATCTGATCCCCTTGAATTCTTCACACTTTTAGTTACTTTTCATATAGTTCGCCTCCGATCCCTTCACAGACTTCTCCTTTAACTCCTTGTTCCCTCTGAGTTCATTGAAAATGTGATCTCTCCAATGATGTCTCCGGAATTAGACATATATGTTGCTACGCTCTCCTTTTCCCCTAAGTCTATCCTTACGGCATAGTCAGTCTTGTTCTCCATATTAACTATTCAATCAAAGCATTAGACCTGAGAAGAAATAAATAGTACGTCAGATTGATTGATATTATGGCAAGCGAGAGTTTACCTAAAGGGGTTCTCGGCTTTTGGGGAATAGTTTTTCTTTCCGTCGTTGCGATTTTTCCGGGCAGCATATACATTATTTCGTCTACTACGGCACTAACCTTTGCGGGTGAGGCAGCACCATTAACTTTTGTTCTAGGAACAATCCTGATGTTTTTCAACGTAATTGCGGTTTACATATTTTCAACAAAAGTTGTAAATGCAGGCGGATTTTATAAATTCGTGCAAAAGGGTACGAATAATTCTGTCATATCCAGAACTATAGCATGGGACCAGTTCATTGCTCAAATGACGCCAGTCATAATATCATCCACGGTCTTCGGATGGCTCATACCGGTAACAGCTAGCACCCTCTTCAATGTAACCCTTCCGGCTTTTATACCATTCTTGGCCAGCATTCTAGTTGTTGTATACGTGTTTCTTCTAAGTTACTTCGGAATTAAACTATCTGCCATTATAGCGATGATTGTTGGGGCAGCACAGTTCATTTTCATTACCGCAGCGGGCATACTCATTGTAGCACATTCCCATTACAACACTTTGGGTACTTTTAACATAGCTAACTCGAGCGGGGGGCTAAGTGGTTTCTTCATAGGTATGGTAACTGGTCCGCTGACTGCGTACATAGGGTATTCTGCAGTCGTTCATTTTAGTGAGGAGGCAAAATTTTCCAAAACCACTATGAAAAAGGCAATAATAACCTCCATCCTTATTGCTGGAGTTTTTGAAACGTTCTTAATGTATGCCATAACAGTCGGAGTACCGAGGTCAGGCCTTGCAGCATTAGCAGGCACTTACGCACCTGCATTACTGGTGACCGCGAAGTTCGTCGGCGTGGGATTTGCACTGGTAGTTCTAATCGTAGCCCTTTTGGGTCAGATAACATCCCCCATGACATTTGGTAATGCCGCAGAAAGAATCCTTTATTCTCTTAGCCGGGACGGAATCCTCCCCAAGTCTCTTTCAAAGATACATCCAAAATATGGAAGCCCAAGCAGGGCATCAACTGTCGTTCTAGTTTTTGCACTGGCTGCCACCATTATCACTCAAATTCCCCTTGTACTTCACTATGGGGTTCTGACAGGATTTTTCTATGCCGTTGTCATCTGGGCGACAATCCTAACTGTGACAAACCTGATATATCACGTAGCGGTAAATCAATCCCTTGCTTTCCTGACACACAGATTGAAAGAACTCAACGTGCTAAAACACATAGTTGGACCCACAATAGGAACCATATTCATAATTATAATCTTCTATTACACTTTCCTTGGGATAGCCTTCCCGTTCGTACTTGCAGCACCCATTGTGGTAATATGGATTTTGATAGGACTCTTAATTGCATATAAGAGACGTAATGTGCCACTGACTGAGAGTGATCTTGACCAGAAGACGCCTTCAAATTAGTTATTTTTAATTTTTTTTTCCACTTTATTTATTCCTTGGTCAGGCAATTCGTTAAGCTAGGAATAATTCAAGATGAGAGTTGTATCTTCACTACTGCTGTGAACCGGTAATGCCATTTAGACTGTACTAGATATTTTTCTCCTTCTTAGCCAAAATGTGGTAAAAGTTTAATCAGATCATCAGACCCTACTTTCGTTGTACTCATGAAATACGTCCCCATCTTTCGACACTTCCATGTTAACATGCAGTTATTAAGATACAATGTATAATGCATAACAAATGGTGGATTCCCTCAAAGATTGAAGCCTCAGTTCTTGTCGCCGAGTCTGTCTATATAAGACCTTACGGATTTCAAGACTTTTCTTATAAGAAAGTGAATGCAGTACAGGTAAAATCTTCCATTTTTAGTATGGGGCACAATTAAAAAAAAGTAGAGGAGTTGCCCGCGCTTTGTTTAAGGCCGTCATATATCCTTGACCAGATTTCATTCTCCCTTACCCTCTATTTTTGTTCCCAATTTCAAACGAGAGCCATTTATACCGAGCAACCTAGTCATCATTGAATATTTTTCTTAATTGGGATTAGGATACTACAGGAGGATGAGGCTTTTACATCCCAAACTTTCTGTCTTTTATATTACTCTTTAAAATTTAAATTTACGAGAAATGCCTTATTTTGGCCTTTATAACAAACTGCAAAAAGATTAAAGGGCTGATTAAAGGTAAATAAGTGTAGTCTTAGAGGTATGTGAGTTTAGCTAATGGAAATTGCGTAACAAGATTACTTTAGCTATGCAATGCTTCAATGGCCTCGCGGAAATTCTGCCCCCTCTCACACTATGCTGATAAGATATTGATGGAATGAACTCATTACATTTTTAGCATATTTGTGTAGGTACCTTGCTAATAGAATATTCTGAATATGCGTGAGATTTGCTTGTTTATTAGGGCTACCTGCTCCTTTATATTCTTCTGCACAATATAAAGACCAACATCTAACTCATTGAAATAGTGAGGCTATCTTTCCTGCGCCTCACTTCATTGATTTGTAGAACCTTCGACTATAGGTATATCCGTTTTCAGTTTAGCTCTTTTTTCTGAACTTTTCCGTTCTTTATAACCAGCACAATATTTTCTGGTCTCAAAAGCGATATGTCGGTTGTGGGATCTCCTCTCACGGCTATCATATCTGCAACTTTGCCTTTTGATAGAAAGCCCAGTTCTGGCCTACCCAGACATTCGGCTGAGATTGAAGTGGCAGATTTTAGTGCTTCCAGAGGGCCAACATACTTAGAAAGCAGTAGTGCCTCAATGTAGTTATTGCCATGAGGTTCGTTGTCAGATCCTACGTAATCCGTTCCGGTGGCTATCTTAACTCCGGAGTTGAACGCAATCTTGACCTCCTTCTCGAGGTGCCTCTTTATAATCTCGTCACGGTAAGGATTGACATCTTCTCTCTTCCTGTTGTAAACTGCCAATGTAGGTACATAGAAAATTTTTCTCTTCAGCATTTTCTCAGCAGCTTCTTCGGTCAGACCAAGACCATGCTCAACGCTATCGAACTCTCCCTCTATTGTGTTATCAATTGCAGATGCGCCATAAGCGTGGGATGCGGCCTTTAGACGTACTCTATGTGCCTCGTCAGATATTGCCTGCAACTCTTCTGTTGTGAGTTCGTCTTTTATCAACCCTCCGCCGACAAAACTAGTGGACGCATAGACCTTTATGGATTCTGCTCCATTCCTCAAGTTTTTCCTAACAGCCTTTCTGCATTCCCATGGACCGTCGCAGTAATAGGAATAGGAGACCCTAGCAGCTGTTTCCAGGTCTAACATTTTGGGATCATCATTCCCCCCAGTTTCCGCAAGTGAAAACCCCGATGAAACAATTCTTGGGGAGTAAAGAATACCTGCCTTTTCTGCCTTACTCATGCCCAGGGAAACCTTGTCTCCCATGGTCCTGACAGTCGTAAATCCTGCATTCAGCAACCTGCGAGCATCGTTGACGGACCTGATGGTAAGGAGAACATCGGACGTAGTTACCCAGTCTAGGAGAGAATAACTAGCAGTACCAAAGAAATGCATATGGGTATCAATTAATCCTGGCAGGAATGTAAGTCCTTTGTATTTCTCTTCAACGTTCTTTACATCTTCAATATATTCGATTAACCCAGAGGTTTCATCAATTTCTATTTCTGCATTTTCCCACAAACTTACGCCATCAAATATCCTTCCACTGTAGCGCATGCCAAAAGAGCGCGAAGAAACTTATATACTTTTATCATCCCTTTCTGAAAATTGCTATTGGTAGCCAGAAACCTCAATACGAAGAATGGGAATACTCAGACGGGGGTGTGTTAACACGATAGTCGCAAGAGCACAAGATGAATTTCTGTACGATGAAAACGGCAAGAGATATCTTAATTTCGCGGAATCCACTAATGTTTTGGGACATAGAAACCCCGAGGTAATGAGAGTAATTAAACGATACCTCGAAGATGGATTCATTCATTATCCTTTGACTATTTCATTTCCAAGAATAGCAGAAAAGGTTATCGAGAAGATGGGAAGAATTTCAGGAATTGATCAGGGCGGATATGTCTTCACTTCGTCGGGGTCTGAGGCTTGTGATGTCGCAGTGTCAGTAATGTCAGATCTTGGTCCAGTAATCACTGTAGAAGGAGGATATCCTGGAAATACTGGCCAATTTATCAGAAAGAAGGTAACTGATAGGTCAATTTACGGCTACGATTTTGAGATACCATTCCCCTCTTCCGATTCCGTGCTAAGCAGTATTGAAACGATGATAATGAGAGGGGCTAAATCCATTATGCTAGAGCCTCTGCAAGTTGAGGGAGGTCTAAGGAAAGTCTATGATAGTTTCCTGAGTGACATAAGGAGGAATTTTCCAGAGCTGATAATCTGCGTGGATGAGTGTTACACCGGTTTCGGAAAGACAGGCAGGTTCTTCTCATACCAATGGTTTAACGTGAAACCCGACATAGTGGTAGTGGGAAAGGCAATCGGAGGCGGACTTCCGCTTGGTCTGACTATCATTGATGATGATGTGAAAAAAAGGAGTTCAATATCGGGGATATTCAGAAATGGTGCCTTTGGGTCATCTGCAGGAAATATTCTAGCTCTTAACGTTGCCGACTACATTATATCGGTTGTCTCCTCTAAAGAGTTTCTAAAGGGAGTTGAACTCAAGGGTGAGCTGTTCGACAACATCCCAGGAGATAAGTTCAGGAAACGAATGAGGGGAATGGGTTTGATACGGGGAATAGGATTCGACAGTAATGCTCAGGCATCAGAATTCTCGCGCTTAATATTGAACAAGGGCATATTTGCTACCCCCATGAATGATGCAATCAGGATTTCTCCACCATTAAACATAAATGAAAACAATCTTTCTACGGGAATCAAGGAGATAGAATCATCTCTATAAAATGATAACAATCACTAGAGGGACTTTGCCTAAATCCAACCTCTTACCCATTCCTTCATATCCTGATTGTCAATTTCCAAGAAAGGAATGCTCAGATAATGCCTAAGTTCTGTCCTTCTAGAGTGCCCCATCGGTAGGGGAGGTGAGATCTGACATTAGGGGTAGTAAACTTTCGGCCAGGATGTATAAGTCTTCTCTATGCTTCTCGCTGTAATCTAAGTAGGATCGAATCTCAGTGAGGTCTAAATCACCTTCAAACCCTTCCTCTTCAACATCTGATCAAACTTCCCTTCAAGGAATGGATACCCTGTGAAGGAGTGTAGGTACCGCTTTCCCCTTAATGACAACCTGACACATCATTTTCTTTCATCAGAGTCCCTTATTGCCTGACCCTTCAATACTGCCTCTTATGGCAGGTGGATTGATCCATCATCCAACCAGCCAGATTAGTCGTGATACCTCAGGAGCTCATAGTACCTCATTCCGGTATGAAGAAGAGAATCAATGATATGTTGCTGATCATCATTCATCTGATTCCCTAAAACCAGATACTCAGATAGTCTCACTACCTGCTACCTTTCACTAGAATGAGGTCTGGCATGTGTAACGTTCGATGTAAAACATATGTATATCTTCTGAAAATTCATAGTGGATATATATTGACCTGAGATCAAAAATAGCCAAATACATACTTTTAAAGAATGTACCGTATACATCCTCAACTTGACAGAAGTCCTCGTTCATTAAACTGTTTGTCATTTTCTCGCTTCTTTCTTGATCCGTCTGAATATCACAAACTAAGAAGGTTGAAAACTATAATCCCCGTTTGGGGATATAATGACAGGGGCATCTATTGACGACCGCAAATGCCTATTGATGCGGTCTTTCTTTTTTATTTTGGCAGACATATATTCCAAATATCCGACCACATATATTGACTTAGGTTGGTTGCGTTAAATGGCGTTTATCAGGTGATATTCTATCGCAAATACAAGGGAAACCCACTAGAAATAGTACTGCAAAAATCTATTAAACGATGCGGGGGGAGGGATTTGAACCCTCGAACTCCTACGAGACTAGACCCTGAATCTAGTGCCTTTGACCAAGCTCGACAACCCCCGCTGTGTTTCGTTATTATCAATATAATATTAACCTATTTGCAGGATCAACTCTGCTATCAACCATACCAACTCAATCTCGCTAGCATTTGTTAGTTTCCTTTAAACCTTAAAGAATATGAATAACCTCAACCTAACTCAATCATGAAATACAAGAGCTTTGGGAAGACAGGAATCAAGGTCTCTGAATTGATTTTTGGAACTTGGTACCTCCCAAATCATATGGTTAATGGGAGAAGACTGGTGAACAAACAGGCATCCATAAAGCTGATTCAGAGAGCATACGACTTAGGAATAAACTTCTTTGATACCGCAGATGTCTACCGAGGTGTTTACGAAAGGGAGGCTAATCCTCCAAACTATGAGAGAGTTGGAACTTCAGAAGTAATCCTAGGGGAGGCACTGAAAGGGTACGACAGGGAAAGTTATGTAGTCTCTACTAAAGTTATGGGCCGGACTGGCCCTCTATTGAACGATTCTGGGGCAAACAGGAAACACATAAAGAAGTCTATACAGATGAGCCTTGAAAGACTGAAGATGAAGTATATAGACTTCTATATTATCCACGGGCCTGACGAAGACACTAGCATAGAACAGACTGCTAGGACGATGAACCTGCTAGAAGAGGAGGGGTTGATACTGCATTACGGGATATCAAACCATTCTGCACTAGACATAGTCAGATTCCTAAATCTGAAATATTTCTCTGCTCTTGAGCCGCCGACATTCATCCAGGACAAATACAACCTGTTGGAAAGGGAACTTGAGGAGAGCAACATAAAGATTGCAGAGGACAATTCACTCGCTTCCATGATATACAGCCCTCTTGCACAAGGCGTTCTTGCAGGAAGATATCTAAGCGGAGACAAGAAGGATTCTAGACTTGAATACGAAAAGTGGTTTTCAAGTAAGAAATCGGATGGAGGCAACTACAAAGGGTACTGGTTGCATGAGAACAACAAGGAGGCCCTAAAGAAATTTGGGGAGAT
>JAJYRY010000037.1 GCA_021793855.1 Thermoplasmata archaeon | reverse complement strand
CAAGAAACAGTGAATTGCTGAGAGTGGACCACAACTCTATTGCCGTATCCATTCTCCCCCTAAGTTCAACATGAATCTCGTTTGATAAGAGACGATTACCTAACACAACCACAACCTTGTCGGGCATCGGGCCGAAAGATGACGAAGCACCCATTTGAATGTGTATCCGCTAGGGGTATTTCGCTTTTCTTGGTCCCGGGCTTGATGTTGCGGGCATTCAGATGATCCTTGTAGCAGCTGGCCTCTGCACCACCTGCTCTGAACTGTATGATGTTTCGACTTTCAGAAACAGGGTGAGATTCAACCTTGACAGGCGACTGATCTCAGCGATTTTCCCACTCATTTCTAAGTAGGCCATAATATAACGGTCGTAGGATTCTCCTCTGAAGACGCACTTTTCCCTAAGATCGCCTTCAAGCTTGAATCGAAATCTTTCCAGCAATTTGGATGAAGAACTATCTTCAATTCTGCTCTGTTTCTCTTTGTAATTCTCTACCAGGGTCTTAACCCAGGTAACAGCATGGAGACTTACTCGAATAAGGTTCGGTTAAGTAGGCTGCCGTAACCGAGTCGCCGGACTTGAAAGAATAGATGTCATCCTTGTCCCGCACCCTAACTTGCCTTAACTCTAACCGGTCTGCGTACAACATTGGGAACTTCTGAAAGACAAGAATCGGGAAACATTGCCTTCCAAAGTAAGTAAAGATCTTAATTAACTTTCTACGTTGCCACGAACAACAAAGTATTATTCATTTCCAATGGGAACACCTGTCTTTGTTGGAGGATTTTTTTTCATGAAGTAGCTGAATACAAGGGTGAACGTCAATGCCATTATCACGGTGGCAAGTATTGCAACTGAATAGTATGTGTTGGTGATAAATCCCTTAGACAGGGCGATAGAAGCTATGATTATACCAACAGCTCCCCTGCCTCCAAAGATCCCAAGTGATGTTCCCGGGGTTATGCTCTTCATGTATTTTCTTGAAAACATGTATGCCGCAAACCCTCCGATAGAGACTGTGATCAATATCAGAAACAACATATAGGGGAGTGTCGAAGGCGAGAAGATTGACACTTCCAGACCAGAGATGCTGAAGAAGAGCGGAATAAAGAAACTGGAATTTATTCGCTGGAAAGTTCTCTTGAGCACTCCATATGCCTGTTCCCCAATCGAATTCTTATGAATGATAAGTCCAGAGAAGAAGGCTCCAAGAACGAACGTAATCCCTATAAATTCAAAGAGGACAGATGCAGCAAGTCCCATCAGTATCACTATTGCAAAGATGACTCCTTCTTTCTCAATCTTGGTGACTCTGTCCAGCCAGCTAATCAAAAGAAACGACTTTGACTTGAGGAACATGTCGAGAAAGTACAATGCAACGACGAATGCCGCCAGAGCAGCAGAATCAATACTTATGGTCAAGAGCGGTCTGTGGAATGAGACAAAGATGATGAAAGCCACAGCGTCACTCATTGCAACCCCTCCGAGAAGTTTGAATCCATCTTCGGTTCTTATCAGTCCGGATCTGACCAGCAACACCGAAGCTATTGAAATGGAGGGTATGCTAACCGATAGAGAGGTACTTACAGCCTCTAAGTACGGCAGCCTAAAAATAAACAATGAACCGACGGACATCACTATGAAAGGGATAATGAAGGCCGTTACTGCGAACCCTGTAACGTATCTGATGTTCTTTGAGAAAATGTCTGCAGATGCTTCAATTCCAATCTGAAGCATAATGAAAAATAGAGCTAGAACACTTATGGTAGAAAGTGCAGCTGATGGAACTATGAGGCCAGATATGGCCGGACCTAACAGTACCCCAGCTATGATCGCGCCCACCACCTCTGGAAGAGAGAATGCGTGGAATATTTCCCCCAGTCCTATCGCGACGATCAGAAGGACCAGAATCGCTGTAATTAGGTCTATCAATCATTGCTTTACAGTTAATCTAATA
Source organism: Thermoplasmata archaeon (assembly GCA_021793855.1). The sequence continues at coordinate 7,090 of JAJYRY010000037.1, read as the reverse complement.
TAAAAACTCTGACTAATTTAATGACTGAATGAACTTCTAATATCAAGGAAAACCGCAGGTCAGTCGATTGTTATTTCGATTCTGATGACTACATAATTGAATCTGTTTATTCTTGAATAATTTATGAAATTATACCTTCTTCCAATTTTCATCCGTAATATCAATTCTTCGTCAGAGAGGTTATTGGGGCATAAGATAGAAATGTCAAGAGAACATTGTTCAGGGTGATTATCAGGATCGCTACAAAGGAAGATTGGGGGCCGATCAGCAATCTTTCTAGAATATCTGGATATAGCGATTGGATAAACGATACTGGAATAGAGTTCTTGGAAAGCGGTTATACCGTAGTTGCTGAGGGTGAAGGTGTACTCGGATTTGCAAAGGCCGAAGATGCTGGAGACGGATCTATGTGGTTAAGCGCACTAAGAGTTCATCCATCACACAGAAGGAGAGGAATAGGTGAAGATATTACAAAATTTGCTCTGGAACTGGCAAAGAAAAAAGGTTTCAAGTTTGCAAGGATGTTTGTAGAACCATCGAATCAGAAATCCATTAACCTTGTAAAGAAGCTGGGATTCGAGTTTAGGGAAGACTACAGTATCTTCTGCGGATTAATCGATACTTCTGGCTGGCAACTTTCCAACCTTGAAAAGGACGTGTACGTTGGCGCTGGTTGGTCATTCGTTCGATTGAAGGACTACACATTGAGCGATCTTTCTGTAAAAGAAAGGGAAGGGGTAACAGTTATTGAGAAAGATAGACCCAATAACAGCGCATTTCAGACCATAATAATTAGCGGAGAACTCAAAATGTTGAGCGTCACGAATTCAGGATATGTAGCCGTTCCGTCTAAATGGCAAGATCAAGTCGCGAAGTTTCTCAAACCATTTGAGGACTTTGCTGCTGCATCTCTTTTTGAACTAAAAATTTAGATCCTGTCATCCACACCTACCGGTCAGTTCATGCTATTGCAGTAATTTTCTGATTTCTTTCTCTCAAGATCATCATAAATTCATCCCTCTTTTACTGTGAATATCGTCCATCATCTTGTCCAACTGCTCCTTTGTTATCTCCCCCTTTGCATACCTCTCTCGAAGTATCTCTTCTGCTCTGTCATGCTCCCACCAGTTCCAATCGTTCATATGATGATGGCCATGCCATCTCCAGGGCCTGAAGACGAACCTGAAGATGAAGAATAGGATCCAGAGGAAAAAGAACAGTCCAATAAGGTTCCATATCCAGTTCCAGGGGTCGAAACTAAAGGCTGTAGAATTGGTAGGAGGAAATACGGGCCTCCCTCCTGACATTACCACTTCAAGAACTGCAGCTACACCAATCAGAATGAACATTCCAGCAAGGCCGATCCAGACCCACTTGAACCCATCATTTCTCCCGTTCATTTCTATCTCCTCTATCCCAGCTTAGTATTACATTCTTGGTTTCTGGTTTTGGCTCTTCCAATACATTCCTGGAAATCCTGAAATTAATAATAGCTCCATCTGGGAACTTGTCCAAGTGCCCGTCATATCCAAATCTAGGGAAAAACCGCTTGACTTCCGCCTCGATTTTCTGGCCCATGTAATCACCCTCCCTTTCCTATTTAATTGTGAACTTCATTGTTACATAATAAAATACTTACTGTACTCTTTGCAGATCTGGAACTGCATTGAACTCATCCCAGGTAAGGGTCTCAGGTTGAAGTGCGCAACAATCTTTGGCATCCTGATAATCCGTAGTTTAAAGAAAAGAGAACTCTAAAGGGTCAATGTTGAAGAAGTGAGATAGGGTCATACCTCCTTGTTTCGCAACGAGAAGAGAGAGATGAAAGGGGGGTCCAAAAACATGTGGATGATGAACGGAACTATACGGGCGCAGAGGGATTTGAACCCTCGACCTATGGCTTAGGAGGCCATTGCCCTATCCAAACTAGGCCATGCGCCCTTGCATCTTCCGTATATTTTCCACGTTTTAATTATTGCCTTAGAGTGAAAGGTTTTTGCACTGTTCTATGATTAAGTATTGTGATCTAAAATGTCTTTACCAAAAGTTTCTGTAATAGGCGCCGGCCAAGTGGGGGCAATGGTCGCGGAACACATCGCAATCAGGGAACTTGCGGACATATACCTGTTCGATGTAGTTGATGGAGTTGCAAAGGGAAAGAGTCTCGACATGATGGAAGCAATGCCTCACTGGGGCTCAGATTCATTCATGGAAGGGTACACTGTAGGACCTAACGGAGAGAACTACGAGAATCTGAAGAACTCAGAAGTAGTTGTAATCACTGCAGGGCTCGCCAGAAAGCCAGGGATGAGTAGAGATGACCTCCTTTACAAGAATGTGGATATCGTAAAGAGCGCAGCAGAAAACATAAAGAAATACTCCCCGGACGCAACGATACTCGTTGTGACGAATCCAATGGATATAATGACCTATGCAACATACAAGACAATTTCTCCAAAGAAGCACAAGATAATGGGAATGGGTGGTACCCTAGACAGCGGAAGGTTCAGGTCGTTTGTAGCCAAGGAACTGGGAGTGTCCGTCGACGACGTGGTCGCGTTCGTAATTGGAGGACATGGGGACGACATGGTTCCTTTTGTTAGGTACTGCACTGTTGGAGGAATACCGATCACAGAACTTCTTCCAAAGGAGAAGATTGACGCCATCGTAACAAGGACTAGAGGCGGCGGGGGAGAAATTGTCTCTTACCTGAAGACTGGATCCGCATACTACGCACCGGGAGTAGCAGTAACCGTAATGGTGGAATCGATTCTGAAGGACAAGAAGAGGGTAGTCACGTCTCCTGTCTTACTGGATGGAGAACTTGGAAAGTACTATGGAGCAGATGGATTGTTCGTCGGAGTGCCTATCAAGATTGGGAAGTCCGGAGTGGAACAAATTTACAAAATGTCTTTTAATGAAGATGAAAGAAAACTCTGGGATGTCACCGTTGGTCACGTCAAAGAGAGCGTCGACAAAGTCAACGCATACCTCCACATTTGAGCATCCATCCTCTTCTTCATTTTTCAAAATCTTTTCTCATTTTTTAGAATATCTTCGCTATTTATTTCGAGCATTTCATTGAGAAAGAAAATCCTCTAATTGTGTTTATGTCGAGTGTTGCTAGTCAGTTGTGGTAATCTAATTGGAAATCTTTCTATTGTCTTAACTCGATAGGTTTGTAGGGTACATCGAGTGGACCGGTATAGTACTCTAAAGGTCTCACGAGTTTGTTGTTGTTCCAGTATTCGACTATGTGTGATCCCCAGCCAGACATCCGCGACGCTACGAATATCGGAGTGAAGAGTTTGCTGTCTATGCCCAGTACTCTGTAGAGTGGACCAGCTAAGAAATCAATGTTTGGCCATATTCCCTTTGATTTTCCAAGCTTTTCTATCATAAGTTTCTCGGCCCTGAGGGCAATCTGAAGGAGTCTCCTGACTTCGTCAGTAGGTTCCTTGATCAGGCTCTCCTCAAGGTAACTTCTAACCAGCTTTGCCCTCGGATCATATGCTTTGTACACCCTGTGACCGAATCCCATGATTTTCTGCTTTCCTTCGAGTGCTTCCTCTATGTACTTCTCTGTGTTGTCGGGGTCTCCTATTGCTTTGATCATGTTCAGGGCCGCCTCATCGGCACCTCCGTGGAGTGGTCCTTTCAGAGTTCCGATACCCGTTGTTGTTGCGGCATAAACGTCTGCTAGGGTTGAAGCGGTGACTAGAACGGAAAAGGTTGATGCATTGGTGCTGTGTTCAGCGTGAAGGATGAACATCAGGTCAATGAGTTTGCCTTCGAACTTGTTTGGCCTTCTTCCAGTCAACATGTACAAAAAATTCTCGGACAGGTTCAGCGAACTGTCCGGTTCTATGTACCTTTTCTTTTCTCTGAATCTTCCGATTGCAGCCGCGATGCTTGGAAGTTTTGCAAGCAGAGTTATGATCTTGTCGACTGTTGATTCAAGGTCCCTGTTGTTAGGGTCCTTGTCGTACATTACCAACATCGATGTTGCAGTTCTCATAATGTCCATAGGGTGTGCAATGGGTGCCATTTTTCTTATGACCCTTTTCACCTCATCTGGGAGGCCTGTCCTATCTTTCAGTTTCATGACAAATTCGTCAAATTCTGTCTTAGTCGGAAGTTTCCCGTAAATCAGGAGATAAGAGACCTCTTCGAAGTTTGACTTATCTGCAAGTTCCTCAATTGAATAACCTCTGTACCACAATCTTCCGTTTTGACCGTCTACTTTTGATATGGCACTCTCATCAACATAAATCCCTTCTAACCCATAATTTATGGTGGGTTTTTGAGTCAACATTTAGATCACATAAATGTTAGATCTAACGATTATAAAAGAGTGATTAGGAGTTTAGTCTATTTATGAAAATTTAGACAAAATGAATAGTATCAGTGAACCTTCATCGGAACAATTCTAGTCGATCCTTTAGGGTCCGTTCCGCTTTGTTAATCTCATATGATTCTGACACACAATGACGGAAATTGAATGACAACCTTTCAGTCATACCTGTAAAGAGCTAAAGCTATTTCTTCAATCTGATCTCGTAAATGCGACCAGTGGAAAGATACGTTTTTATGCTGGAAGTTTAAGTTTGCTCTCTTTCACTTTGTTTGTGAAAGACCTCATTTTTTCAGACAGATCTTCATCAATGAAGTGCTCAAAAAAGCAAGCTCTTTCTTTAGCCGTTTCTTCGTCGCATCCCATCAGTTTCAAAAGTTCATAAATGGAACTCTCCTTCTTGCTCAGGCTGTCAAGAAGTTTTTTTCCTTTGTCTGAAAGCGTCATCCCTCTATATTTCTGGTAGTTTATAAGTCCATCATCTGCCAGTTTGCTCAACATCTGCGATACGGAAGCAGGTGTCACTTTCAAGAACTCTGCAATCTCTAGAGGTCGTGCGTATCCATGTTCCTTTATGAAATGATCGATGGATTCGAGATATTTCTCCCTATCCTCGTTCGTTTTCACAGACCTAAATATTTTAGGGAATATTACCCTTTTTCGCATAAATATAAATAGAAGAATTCTACTATTTGACTAGTTTATTTGATTCAGTTAAATAATGGTCAATTTATTATTATAATTTAAGTCCTCATAAATCGGCTCCCACGTGCGATATCAAATGTCTTTTTGAATTATATAAATATTCTTTATTTAAATAGAAAGCTAATGGCAATAATACTATGATGCCTTTATATAAGTACCGCTCTCTTACAAAAAATTGAATAAGATGGATGCCGATTTGGGAACGTGCAAGGTTCCGTGCAATCGGAGAATCTAGAATTTATAGCAAAAGAAGTTAGAAAATCCATTGTAAAAATGACTTTTGAGGCAAAGAGCGGTCATCCTGGCGGATCTTTAAGCGTAACGGAAATCCTCACTTATCTATATTTCAGGGAATTGAATGTAGATCCAGCGAATCCTAACTGGCCTGATAGAGATAGATTCGTTCTCTCAAAGGGACACGCAACGCCTGCACTCTATTCAGTTCTTGCGACCAAGGGATTTTTCGATAAGAGTCTTCTCCGCGGTTTTAGGAAAATAAGTTCACTGCTCCAGGGGCATGTGGTAAATCACGTTCCGGGCGTAGACATAACCGCCGGATCACTCGGTCAGGGCCTAAGCAATGCAGTTGGGCTTGCTTTAGCCGCAAGGATAGATAAGAAGAACTACAGGGTTTACGCCGTCATAGGGGACGGTGAGGCCGATGAAGGAAGCATATGGGAGGCAGCACTGTCTGCTGCTCACCTAAAGTTATCAAATCTCATCGTTTTCCTCGATAGGAATATGATACAGCTGGATGGGTTCACTGAGGAAATATTGACACTTGGTGACCTGGAGGCTAAGTTCACTTCATTCGGTTGGGCTTCCACTACCATAAATGGTCACTCGTTCGATGAAATAGCCAGGGCAGTCGAATGGGCGAAGAAGGTAGAGGGCCCAAAGATGATAATCGCAAAGACGGTCAAGGGAAAAGGTGTAAAGTTCATGGAAAACAACCCAGAATATCACGGAAAGCCCGTGCCCAATGAAGAGAAACTGAACGAGGCCCTCAGGGACATAGAGGCGATGTAACCATGATGATGTCAAATGAGCTTTCCTGGCTCCCGGATCTAATCAATAAGCTGGATAAGAAGAGCGTCAGAGAGGCGTATGGAAGCACGCTCGTCTCGATTGGCATGGACAAGAATGTGGTAGTTCTGGACGCAGATCTTTCCACTTCAACTCACACATCAATGTTCCAGAAAAAATATCCAGACAGATTTTTCAATGTCGGAATTTCCGAAAACAACATGATGGGCGTTGCATCAGGTCTCTCATGGACGGGTAAAAAAGTATTCGTTTCTTCCTTCGCGATATTTGCGACGGGCAGAGCATATGATTTCGTGCGGCAGAGTGTATGCTACGCAGATAGCGACGTCAGGATAGTGGCAACTCACGCAGGACTGACAGTAGGAGAGGATGGAGCTACACACCAGATGCTTGAGGACATCGGGTTGATGTCAGGCCTACCAAGGATGAGGGTGCTTGTGCCAGCAGACGCGAGAGAAACAGAACAGATAATCAGATATGTGTATGAGAACAGGGGACCCTTTTACGTGCGGCTATCAAGAGAGAAGGTCCCGGTTATACACGACTCAGATACTTTCAGGTATGGCAAGGCAGAAACTATTACTGATGGAGATGACGTTACGATAATGGCAACGGGAATTCTTGTCGCAGCTGCAAAGATCGCCTCGAACCACCTGAAACAAGTAGGAATATCAGCAAGAGTACTGAACATGGCGACGATTAAACCCATTGACAGGGACTCAGTAGTGAAGGCCGCAAGGGAAACTGGAAGAATAGTTACCGCAGAAGAGCATAGCATCTACAACGGCCTCGGCAGCAGGGTCAGCGAAGTTGTAACCGAAAGTTATCCAGTACAAGTCAAGAGGCTAGGAGTCAACGACACATTTGGAGAATCTGGAAAGTCGTGGGAATTGATGGATAAGTATAGTCTGAACCCGATGGGAATCGTAAATAGTGTGGAAGAAATAATGAAGGTGAATAAATGAAGTTCTTTCTGGACACCGC
>JAJYRY010000036.1 GCA_021793855.1 Thermoplasmata archaeon | reverse complement strand
CATGCAGCGTTCATTGGAGAGGTACTCACTGCCTACTATGACGATTCAAAGAATCCCCTTGTATTCCATGGCGGCAAGTTTTTCCAGTTGGGAAGGCAGATATCAAAATCATGAAAAATTCTTCTGGTTACCGGTAGAATGCACCCACCATCAGACTCTTTTCCTGTAAAAACGAAAATGGCTGTAAGAGTGCGGAGAGAAGCACCAGCACCCCCCACTTCTCACGCCGCCTTATACGGACTTCGCTGGTGATATTGTATTACTTAATAGCCGCTTTTTATTATATTAAAATGATAATATAACGACATGATTCAAAGATGATGCAGAGAGCGGATTAGAGCCACTTTCCTGATAGAACACTTTTTAAATACATACAACGGTTCTTATTGCTGAATGCGCTCTATACCGCTTTCATGGACATTTAGAGACATAAGGATAGAGGCTGGCAGACTCAAGATAACAGGGCTTTACGGTTCTGACAGTAAGGAGGAGCTATACAATCCTAAAGAGGTTGACTTCGAGAATATAGTTATCTGCAAGCCCTCGGGTAATGTGTCTATATCGGCCATGCATTGGCTGGCAAGGAACAACATCCCTGTGATGATACCTGACTATGACGGGTTTTTGATGAATATGATTGAACCCGCTTCTAATGATGCCAGGACTCGCATAAGGCAATACGAAGCCTATACCAAGAGAAGGGTAGAGATTGCTCGTCAGTTTATTAATGACAAGATTAAGCATACGCAGGACTTCCTTGAGTTCTTATCTCAACGGCATGACATTAACCTTGAGAAGTTCAGGTTCAATGAGGTTCAGGCACAGCTGGTGAAGGCCAAGAGCCTGGAGGAGATAATGGGCTTAGAAGGAATCACGGCCAATACCTACTGGGGAGAGGTTAATGGAATCCTGAATAGCTTTAACTTCGATGTTGGCAACAGGAACATAGGCCGTACCAAGAGGCCAATGAATGCCGTGGATGAGGTCAATGCATTACTGAATTACGGTTATACACATCTTGAAAGCATGATCCAGAGGGCATTGGTTTCTAATGGGTTAGATGTGAAAATAGGATTCCTGCATGAAGTTGCTTCAGGTAAGAAACCTCTGACCTATGATTTTGTGGAACTTTACAGGTTCCTTGTGGACCGGAGCATTATCAGGGGACTAGAATCGAAGATATTTGACAAAGATGATTTTACACGGGATTTGTCAAACATTCACGATAAAGCTGTAGAAGAGTGGAATTGACAAACTCATAAGGCTAATACAGGAATCGCTGTCTTCTGAAGCCAAATTCAAGAATGCTGAATGGCAGCGGTATACCGTCATTTACGACAGGACACGGGAGTTCTCTAAAGAATTCAAGGCTGATTTGACAATGCCACAATTAGAAGCGGAGAGAACTGATACCAAGGAAATAAGAGAAAAGATTCTGAAAATGAGCTTTAAGGAATGGAAGGAAATGTGATATAGCGAAGAGTCACTGTGGTATATGAAAAAAAAATTTATAGTTCTAGAATATCTATCTCTTTTTCTTGGTAAAGTTTGATTGTTTGAGAATATAGCGAAGCATAATATTGCATGAATACTTAAATGTTCTAGATGGCTAACCCTTCTAAACGAGAGAGTTTGGGATCTCCTAATGATCAAGACTATGAAATAAGCGATTCTGGACTCAATCAACGTATAGATGCCTTGAATAGTAATATCACTGGAAAGGTGGAAAATGTATCATTTGCTACAGATAGTTTGGAAAACGCAATAGTCAAACAAAATTCTGAAGCTACCAAATTGAACGAGAAAATGATAGAGACCCTCAAGAGCCATTCGTTAAAATTGAATCAAACCACTTATGAAACAAGCGGCAAACTCTCTAAGGCAATTTGTGACCTCAAGATTTTGTTTATGATTTTCTCAGGGACACTCACAGCCTCAGAATTAGGTTTTGCTTATTGGTTATTTAAGTTTCCCTTTCCAATAGTAACCATTTATTATTTGATAGCCATATTCATCTTACAAGAAGTAGCATTATACATTGTTTATAAATGGGAAGAAGACTATTTGATTAAAGTCAAAAGTACCATCAGCAATGAGTTAAATACTGCTGAAAAAGAAATTTTAGAAAAAATATCTGAAAAGTTTGACTTGCACGATACCGTTGCGACTTCGAGAGAGAGAAGCGGTAGATTAAGATTATTATTGGGAAATGTTTTGGATGTTACAAAGGAACTTTTCCCTAATTTAAAAAAAGTAGTCGCAATTTATGAGCTTCGTCAAAAGAAGGATATAATCATTACAAAAGTGCGGTATTCTCTAACTAGGTACAATTTCAATTTCGATGACGTTCTAGAAAGGCTTCTTAGACCTTACATTATTACAGGTGACAATGAGGATTCTTGGCTAAAACAGATTACGAATAGAATAGGTAAATCCATTAAACTTGGGGAAAATGTAATTGGAGTAATCATATGTGATTCCGGTTTTTTTCAAAATAATTTAAGTCAATTTTGGGATTCTATGACAGACGTCGAATTTAAAGGGCTAAGTTCTATTTTGGTAAATCAAAATGTGATAGTTAGCAAGAAAATTAAAGACGATAAAACACTAACTAAATTAGTCGAATTGAGCTTAAAAAGCTCGAAGGATACTTACTCTTTGAATAGAATACAGAAAAGGATTATAGAAATAGAAAACGAGTTTGAGACATTTTTTGAGCAAATTAGTGAAATTTCTTCTCTTTTCCATATCGATGATATACCCTCAAGAGAAGAATTATTAAATTACACTCCAAAGGACTTAAGCAACTTATTTGACGAGCTATATTCTTTAACCTCAGAAAAAAGCAAAGTGGAAAGAGACATACTTTTGTTATTCCGTGCTAGCGTGACTTCACCTAATCATGGGAAACTACAAAGGGCTAAAGTGTCCAAGTTGTGCGATTTGTCAAAGCTCTCCAAATTCATAGAAAAACGGCCGGAGATTTCGTTCAAACTTGATAGCAAATCAATAGAGAAAATATTAGAAAATCCTGATTGGGTTGATTTCTTTGAATTGAAAGGGTTCTTTAAAAGATTTTATGAGACTAAAGAAGTAATATCAAATTTTAGTAAATTCTTATATGAACAAAAGCTCAAAACGAGAACAGTAGAGTTCTCGGACCTTGTACATCTTTTGCCAACTAATTTTGAAGCTATCAATGCAGAAACATTTGAAGAAGTTGGAATTGCATTAATTGATGAAAAAGAGAATTCATTCAGAATTGAAAAATCATCCATAAATCTGGCAGCTTTATCTCTTTTTATATATGAAAAAGCGCCCTTCAGAAACGAATTATTCCAAATTTACAAAAGAGCAGCGTCAGATGTCAAGGCTTCCAAAATTTTATATTGCAGAGCTCGCATGATGGATGATTCTGAAACAAAAGAAGCGCCCATAAGTTTGTATGATGCAATAATTGAGGCGCAGAGCTTCAACGAACTCGAAAGTCATTCATATCTACCTGATTACCAAACAATGCTAAAGTCAAACCATGTCTATTCTAGCATAAAAATTATGGTAGAAGGCCGTTTTAGGGATTTCTCAAGGCTTATTATGGAAAACTCATGGTCAAAGTATTATTCAAAATTGGAGACACATATCAAAACATTTTTCAACGCGAAAATAGTGAGAGAGAGTGTTCCGTCATTGCTCAAATATAATCTAGTTAGGGCATATTTAATTACTTCACCGTCCAAATTTGCGCTTATGAAATTGCTGGAGTCAAAGAATTTTCCAATAGTTTTGAACGCTTTAGAGGGCAGTGACAGTGATTATGGTGAGTTACGCAGAATAAAAGGAGGAACTGGTAACTCTACTAGAGTATTAGTCATTTCTTCAAAAGTTAGCTTTGAAAAATTTAGGTCAATGCTAGATGGAGCAATCAAGCGATTTCTTGAATTATTCCCTGACGAAGTTGATGACCTTCATAGAAAATACTCTTTCGCATATGTAATGAGATTATATTCTTCCAAGGAATCGATGGGTGTTATACCGAGACAACGAACAGACATAAACTCCCTACACAACTTGATTCTTGAAAGCATGGAAGATCTGCTCCCTACTGAGCAGATGTCGATCGTTGCCGCTGCAACCTCTGAAGGTTCTGTGGAATTGACCCTAAACGCAATTAACTTAGAAATGTTAAATCAAAACAGTGTTGATATTTTTGAATTTATAGATAGGGAACCCTTTCAAAATGACATTGCAAACCTTTTAGATAGCAAAGTCAAAGATAGAGTTCAAAAAGAAATTTTAGGAGAATTTGGAGTATCAGGAATTGGAGATTTGTGTAAATATCTCTTTAAGTTAAAATCAGATTTAGAAATCGAGTCGCGTTTTTTGAATGCAGTTGAAAGAGGAACCAAGCATTTTATTTCGGAGAAGAAGAAATTGCTAAAAGAAATTTCATTAAACTTATTTGAGGAATTGAATGCCATCGGAGGCATGCTTACACCAATTGATAACCGAACTATGTAATCTCTGTTGGCTGACTTTTATGCTTATAAAGTTGTTTGAAAATGAATGCATAAAACAGAGTTTCGTAAAGGGCTTAAATACCCTCTATATATATACTCATTTAAGAGTTAGCATTTACTTGCAAACACAGTATTACGTGGCGTTTTTTGGTCGTGTTTGACAGTAAAATTTAACTATATTGTAAACGCCAACTGAAAATTGTCCACTGGGAAGTCATGAAATCTAAATCAGAAGGAGAAACAAAAGGTGGTGCAGCAACTCCAAGTGCAACAGACAAAGACGACTCAATAAAAAAGCACTTGACAGACCATTAAAACCATTTTAAATTTATTTTGTTGACGTTAAGGGTGAGGTGTCCATTTTTATTATACCAAAAGCTTTAAACTTTCAGACATTACCTTGTTATTCTCTTTTTGAATCAGACCGTGAGATGAAGAAAGATAAGGTGCATAGAGAATGGTTTGCGGTACCTGCGAGAAAACAAATCGCATTTTTGTGGATGGTGCATTGCTTTGCCCCGCCTGCGATGGAATAAAACTCATAGAAAAGTCGATTGCTCTAAGAGAACTAAACGTCAAATTGGAAGAAAACCGTCGCAAGTTTAACCTCCTGATCGTACACTCTAATTTCCATGATGTACTAACCTTCGCGCTAAACGTCAGAGAGAATGCCGCTAGAGAGTTGGTTAATAACCCAAATAGCGAGGAAGCCGCGATGAGTTGGCTCAGCAGTCTGTTCTTACTTGCAAATATATCTGGTGCAAAGTCAGCGAAAGCGGAAGTGAGACCAAATGAAGTAATGACTCTGGCAAATGAAACTCTTGCAACTTTGTCTTCCATTGCTCTTTTTGAACAAGATAAGCAGGTCTTTCTGGAAACAGGAGAAAAGTGTGACACAGAACTTCAAATTCTTTTCAGAACACCGACTGAGATTGATCGGAAGTCCTTCGAAGCGCTCGGATTTCATGGTCTGCCCGGATCAGAACGAATTATAGAGCAAATGTTGAAAGCTAACATGATCGAGCACTCAGATGCGGTCGAATCAGAAGCACTAAGCAGAAACTTGAGGGCACACTTTCCTAAGTACCTGCTCCCATACAAGAATATTAGTCGAATGACTGCCTACGAGGAAATCAGCCTAACTTTGATTTCTTTGATTGCGATCGAACTTGGCCCACACTTCTCTTCAAATAATGGCGTGCTGTCTATATCACTTATTAAATATAGAGAAATTGAAAAGGAGGCTGTTCGCAAGTACGGAAACGTGATTTCCGATTTTCTTTCGCTCAAGGATTCTAATCATAATGGGGATAATCTTGCTTTGCATCTGTTCGTGTATGAATCTGGGACTTCCAGAGTATATTTGCCTTACCACTCTCTTGTTTTGATGAGAAAGATCGGTTACAAGTATATATTTGAGATGAAAGAATATCGCTCGAAAGTTGGAGAAGAGCCCGAGGATTGGATATATGGGCTTATGGAAGGATACCTCGAGACATTCACTCCTAAGACTAGGGAGAAGTTGCTCAGATTTCAAATTGGAAAAGACTTGGGGGAAATCGATGTCGCTGGATTTAAGGAGAAGAAAGTAGTTATCATAGAGTCGAAATTCTGGGAGTCAAGCAATGTATCTGAGATAGAAAGAGAGTTAGACAAGTTTGAAAAACGCCTAGTTGTGTTTGAGAAAAACATGGATAAGCACGGATTTTCAAAAGATATGGAGGTAATTCCTCTCTTCTATAACCCTTGGCCCCCATTTCCAAAATATGGTAAATCAGGCATCATCATAATACCAAGTTTGTCTGCTTTGATATGGTACATGATTTCAAATTTCCCTCCCATTGTTCGCCCTTACGCCAGATCCAGTGAGCAAATAGCACGTTTTCTCGCAGATGATACCGAAGATCGCTTGTTCATGTCTGATCTATCGTCACATCTTCCCGTAGAGAAAGACACGTATCGAGTTCAAGACGTACAGGTAGATGAAATCGACGAGAATGAAGTTGTAGCCTATTCTTTCGTTTCTATGGGATACGCCATTCCCTTTACCTATGATGTTGACGGTGAATGCTTGTCAAAACTGAAAAAGTCGGGCGTTAAGAAAGGCTCTGTACTCAGAGTCTGCACTTACAATCTGCGTGGATACTGGTTCCAGATCCAGATTGTTGATTTTAGGCTTATATCTTTGGAGAAACCCTTTGACCCAAATCGCGTTCTTGCAGAATTGAACCCTGGAAAGTACGATGAGCTCCTTGCTCATATTATTGCGGGGCATAATGGCTACGAGCTAAGAAAGATAGCGGTGCGATATGGAATAAACCTGAAGAAGTTTTTGGGCTGGGCAGAAGCATCTGGCCATAATGTTTATTCAGCCGCAAGCATTCTATTGGGACGAGCATCAATTCCTGAACAAAAATTATATCAATGTGAATGCGGCGATGTTCCGTCAGTTTCTCAAGATATCTATCCTGAGTTAGTAAAGCGATATGGAAAAGGTTTGAAATGCAGAAGATGCGACCCAATGCTTCAAAACAAGATTGAAGAGATTTCGGGAGGTGATACTCGCATCTTCCTTAATTTCAGAGAACCTTGAATAAGGGCATCTATAGTTAGGTTTGTTCTTGTGTAAATAACTTAAGCGGGAAACTCCACAGTTACTTCGTGTATGCATAAATTATTAAGATCAGATGTTTTGTTCGCATGGCGAAGCAGATGACCGATGTACACAAGGTATTCGTGAGCTATTTCCATGAAGAAGACCAGCAATACAGAAATGAGTTTGAAAGATTGTGTAAAGATGTAATAGTCTCAAAATCAATTCAACCTGGTGACATTGATACTGACACAAACACTGAGCGTGTGATGCAAAAGATAAGAGAGGAGTATCTCAAGGACTCAACTGTTACTGTGGTGCTAATTGGTCTGCACACTTGGCAGAGAAAATATGTAGACTGGGAGATTTACTCAAGCCTTCGTCTTACTCCCAGTAAACTTCGTTCTGGCCTGTTGGGGATATGTCTTCCGATAAGATCAGATTATCACAGGGAAAAATTAGACAAGCGTACGGTTCCCCCAAGGTTATATGATAACTGTCTGAAGAATAACAATCCGGAACCATATGCATACATTTACGACTGGACAGATGACCCTAGAGAAATACAAAAATGGATAGATAGAGCATACTCAGTGCGTAACCAACTTATACCCGATCTGAGCAGAGACCGATATGGTAGAAACCATACAGACACTGGTTGGTAACAAGGGAAATTTATGGCAAAGAAACTTGAATCAATAAAGCTTGATTTGAACCTTCTCCTGTTCAGAGTACAAGGAACTTGGAAACCAGATGATACCGAAAAACGCGCCGCATGGGATTTATACATCGAATTGGTTACGAGGATTTCTCTCGTAGAATTAAAAAACGGGGAAGGAATACTAAGAGAGGCACTCACTTCTTTATACTCTATTTTTCCCACTTCTCGTGAGGTTCTCAGGAAATATGGGCCTGGATTAGCCGTACCCCGCAAGGGAGCGACCTATTCTTTGGGAAAGCTTGTAACAGAAATCCTAAACTATCAGATCAGGCCGTTTCTCACGAAGTGGCACCCAATGTTACAGGATTATGAAAGTGGAAGGCAAGCAGGAGTTTCATTGAAGTCTTATGAAGATAAGTGGGATCAAAGCGATATTTTAAGGAAAGAGCTGAAAGATATGAGCATTAAGCTCTGGGATTATTCTGTATATTTGGCCAAAGCTGCGGGGGTCAAACCTCTAATGAGCAATGTTCGGGGAGAATGAGAATAAGTGGTTACGAGAAAACATAAGGTGTTCATCAGCTACTATCACAAAGAAGATCACAGCTACGCAAATTATTTGGCAAACAATTATGGAGAGTCAATAATCGATGAGTCGTTGTATGATGATTTAAGCGACCTAAAAAATGACACAATCCTCAACAAAGTTCGAGGAAAACATTTGAGGGACTCTACTGTGACTGTTGTCCTCGTTGGGATGCACACTTATGGGAGAAAATGGGTGGATTGGGAATTAATGCGTCCCTAAGGTTGTATGGGGACAGAACTAGAAATGGTTTGGTAGGAATTTATTTACCTCGGCCCTCAAGAAAACATTTCAGGCTAACCGATAATATTCACAGCGGTTATGCTGTACTGCTGAAATGGAACGATATAAAGAACGAAACGAAGTTTGTTAAGACGGTGCATATGGCATGGAACCGAAGAAGAAGGGATTATTTTATAGACAATTTACGTGAACTAAGGCAACGCAATGCACCCATAAAGTGAAATTTTAAGGACTGCGAGTTATCCCAATTATTGCATGAATGACAATAATGAACCTATCGGCATAACTCGAACGTCCAGCAAAGGATCGTCACTGAGGATTACTATACCTAAGAATGTTGCGCTTAAATTGTGAATAATAGAGAATCAGTTTATCGGCTTCTTTCTCAAAGACGGAGAAATAGTTCTCAAGAAGATACAAGGGTAATGTTTCTGCACCTCTAAATCGGC
>JAJYRY010000035.1 GCA_021793855.1 Thermoplasmata archaeon | reverse complement strand
CCAAATCGTAGTGGAGCAGGATTAGAGACGGAAAGGTTCCTTTTTCTAAACTGGAAAGGGATGCTTGATATGATGCTCCTGTGATTATTGAGGGGAAATGGTTGTGAGGAAATGATTTCGTACTCTTAAGTTGAAAGTTATCCTTGGAAGGTATTGGTAATGCCTGGAAATTTTGTTCATAATGGTTGCAGTAAAAGTCGTTGACCTTTGTATTGTTCCCATAGGGTTGCAAAGGAAGTCCACACCTGGGACAATAGATGTTATGACTTGCCCATTTCTCTGTCACATTCCTTGCGATCTGAGAAGGATTCTTGTAAATCTTGAAGGCTTCTGAAAAATAAGTAGAAAGATCAAGTTCCATAAGAAAAGATCAGTCATAGATCTAAATGTTTTCACTCTTGCTCAGAAAATACTGGGTATTCTCAATTGGTATAGAGTGACAACAAAATCAAGGTGATTGGGAAATACTACGCATCGTTCAACGGCATGGCTACAAGAGTCCCGAAACAGGGTCTAGAACCGACAAGATTATTGTGCGAAGTTAGGAAATGTTGCGAGATTTGAGAAGAGAGAGTAACAGGCGGGATCTGCAGGCACCGATTCCGTCAAGGGGGAGAGCAGAAAGCACAGATCAGAAAAATCAATATCAAAGCGTGTGGATCCATTGCTCAGGTCAGCAATATATCTGAGCACCCTTGCCGCCAAAAAATCCAATCCCGCATTTATGAATTCTATCATAGAAAGATGGATTGCGGAATGCCTGAACAGAATGCTCTCGTTGCAGCTTCCTGAACCAGTTACACATCATCTTGTCAGTCTGGCATAACAACAAGGCATTCGAAATATTAGAAAGATTCCTGACGCACAAACCTCAGTAACGATAAAACAGACGAAAAAATACATCGGATTTGCGCGGGCCAACTTGATCAGTTATCTGGAAATGTCGATAGACAATTTATTATGAGGTACAGCTGCGAAGAAGGCTATATTTAATAAGAACGTACCAGCACGTGGTAATGAATTGGATATTTGCCGAGAAATAGCAGAAAATTTTGGACCCGGGACAAAAAATGGCGACATCGTAATGAAGCCTGTATGTAGTAAATCTACGTGTGAAGCAATAAGAAATTTCGAACTTTGCAGTCTTTGCGTGAACATATTTACGTATCTGCTGAAATTCCTTAAATTGGATAAACTGTATGTATAAATCCAGGAAGTGATTATCATCAGGGTGTTGCAAGGGGAACTAACCAAACTAAGCCTTGGAAAGGTCAAGCAATACTCTCTTACTGGAGGACGAATGGTGAAAAGATATGTCAATATCCGTCACTGATTTTAAAAAGGGCATGGAAATGGATTGTTCTAGGATTTTATTTGAGTCGTTTAAGTGGTACCTTGACTTCAAAGGCTCTGACTGGATAAGATCTAAGTTCTCCCCACAGGCATTGTTATTAAATTCAGAAAATGGTATTTCACTTGTTGCGACAGACGAAAATTTTAGAATTCTTGGGTATCTCCATGCAGACATAGCTGCCTATTCGGTCGCGTATTTATCAGTAATTGGGGTAGCTACATCTGGAAAGGGAGTTGGGTCTCTATTATTGAATGCTTTAGAACAGAGATTGAAATCAACGAATATCAGGAAGATTTGGCTACTGGTATCCCACATTAATCAGAATGCTGTCGTTTTCTATATCAGAAAAGGGTATGAGTTTTCAGGAGTTCTTAGAGATTTTACATTAAATGGGTTGCACGAAATAATATTATCAAAAGATTTGAAGTGTTAATATAGTGCAAAGTCAAGTTTATATTTTCCATATGGGATGAACGGAGTTAAATATCAAAGAGTTTAGAGGCCTAATTCTTCAGAATGAATTGTCCTAAACAGTCGAAAAATTGAATGAGTGGTCGCAAAGACAAATAATGAACTCGAATCTTTTAGATCTCGATGAAATAATTGACCCACGACCTTTCTGATTAAGAAAAAGAGTGTGGATCACCTTCACTTTACAATCTCTTTGAGCATAGATTTCGTCTCTTCCAAGAAAGTTATGTAGTTTCTTTTTCTGAAATATTTGATCAGATCATTTAGAATTTTCACACCATCCTTGATTCTACCCTTCTTTATCAAAAGCAAAGCCCACTCTCTTCTGGCTCGATACATTGCAACCGGATCTAATTTTTCGCACTTCATTGCCTTTTTTAGTGATACTTCAGCCTCGCTGAGTTCATCACGTGCAAGCATCAAGACTCCTTCTGCCAAAGAAAGGAATCCATTTGAGAATTTGTCACCTTTTGCCCTTATTATCTTCTTTGCCCGTCTAATGTCCAACTCAGATTCCTTCGTTAAACCAAGGGAGCTCAACATTATGGAACGTTTCAATAGTGCGAATGCGAGGTCCAGGTCAGCATAATCCAGGGTCCCAAGGATTTCAATAGCCTTTCCTAGTGAGTTAAGACCCTTTCTCTTTTGCCCTGCATGGAAGAGGAAATCTCCCTTGCTTATGATGCTGCTTGTATAGCTATTGATTGCATCGAGACTCAGGAAGCCTTGGATAGCGCTTTGGTTCAACCTTAAGGCTCCCTTTATGTTGCCGGTCATGAACTCAAGATGAGCCATTCCAAAGAGAGTTACGTTGTACCTTACCAAGTCTCTCTTTTCCTTGAAAATTTTGATTGCCCTCTCGAACAGAGCTCTTGCTTCCTCCTGTCTGCCAAGAGTCGTAAGAACGTTCGCAAGACCGTACAGAATCCTTCCTTCTTGTATGCTGTTACTTCCCTCCACCTTTTTGAGGGCACTCCAGAAAAGCTCCTCGCTTTGTTCGAATTCCCCGACATTTTGAATTGCCGTTGCCTCATCGTAGAGTAGGTAAGGCTCGAGGGAAGAAGATTGCGGACACATCCTAGCTCTTTCGAAGTATTTCAGGGACTCGCTGTACCTCCTCTTGATCGAAAGAATTCTACCGATCCAGTACAGGACTTCTGATTTTGTTTCGCACGATTCTAATCGTCTTTCTATCTGGATAAGTTCTTCTTGAAAGTTGTTAAGGTACGGAGAGTTGATAAGCTCCATTCCAAATTGATTGAGGAAGCCGGATATTTCCTCGTTGTTTGAGCCAAGCTTCAAATGATGCAAACCAGTTATCAAGTATTCAGGCTTCTTTTTAGAAGCGTAGTACAAAGCAATTTTCTTATGAGTATCCGATTTGTTCGGAGCATTAGCCTGCAAAACTTCTCTGATGAGGTCGTTCATTCTTATCGAACTTCGCTGCATCCTTATCAATCCAGTATCTATCGCGGTCCTGAGACGTGCCTTGCTTATTTCTCCGAATATAAACTCCACATCTTCCAACTCTGTGGCTCCTTCGAAGAAAGAAATTTTTTCCAAGACGCCCACAAGTTCCTTTGGAAGGGTTGGGAGGATTTGTCTCTCGAAATAATCTTGCGGAGAAAGGATTTTCGTTGATCCCATTGTCGCTGGCTGAATATTACCCGCTAACTTGACAATAAGAGGGTGTCCTCCAACCTCTTCTACGATTTTTCTTCCCTTCGAAGTATTCTTTATGAGTGTTAAAGCATCTTCTGCCCGGAGCTCCTGCAAATTTAGGACCCGGATGGAGGCGTCGTAGAACTCTAGTGGAGTCCGAGTGATCAGTATCACTGAAATTTCTGGGACGCTTCCAGTAAGGTCCATTACAAGCTCTATTATATCATCGTCCAGACACTTGTGAAGATCGTCTAGGATCACCGTTGAATTGAGCTTCCTCATTCCTGAGATTATTAGGTTGATGTGCGTTCTCCTGTCACGTTCTTGTTTGAGTGAATTTAGAAGTGAATCATCTCCGTGTTTGTTCAGATAGGAAGCAAACTTCATTATGACATGCTTTAGAGTATCTGTCTCCCGCATGTCGTGCCAGAAGGCCTCTCGATTTGTAGAGCGTACAAAATTAGCTACCAAAGTAGTCTTCCCGATTCCAGGTATTCCAGTAACCAAAACATGAGGGTATTTCTCAATGAAGTGCAATTCGGCCTTCCTTCCCACCAGCTTGTCCGTTTTTGGAACCTTAGCGTCTACATCCGGAATGTTTATAATTTCCTTTACTTCGCTCCCTACGGTCTCAGTCTTGATGCTTCCATCAACAAGTGAGACGCTAATCTTATTCATCAAGGGTTTGTAAAACTTCACCAACTTGTTTCCTATGCGTTTCCATTCTTCAGAGACTATTCCAGCCTCCCTCATGATTCTCATCTTCTCGGATATCCGGGATTCCCTAGTTTTCAGATTGGAAGCTAGTTCTCCGACGTATGATGGTTCAACTGAAATTATCCTCAGTATATCAAGGCACCTCTTGTCTGATAGTGTCTTAAATACCATCGCACTCTCTCTATCGTCCAAGGAGTTATGATTTTGAGTCAGTATAAAAAATCTTTCAACATTCTATACATCCTTAATCTCCCCAGAATCTGTCTCAAAAAAAGATTACGGTACCTCGCTGTCTCAAGAAGCGGGAAATGATAAAATATTTCTCATCTTCAATTTCTGGTAATCTTTTCTGTCTTCTGGAATCATTGGAATACCACCCAGTAGGCCATCAGGCTTATGAGCCCTATCTGGAGAATCGCCTGCGCGAGGGCGCCGTTGCATATCCATGAAAGTCGCCTTTTCAAGATCCCATCGTCAGAACTTTCCTTTTCCATGGCGATGAGGATGGACGGGTAGAATATTGTCACGTATCCCGTTACAACAACCACTATTGAGATAACTGCGACAGCATTCACTATATTATTTCCTATGACCCATAACCCTTCAATGTTTGCAAGATAGTACCCTACAAGGGGAGTCAGAATCGAGGCTGCAGGGAGAAAAAACAGGGTAGCAGGCAGCATTCTCTTTGCAACCTTTTGTCTGGTCTCTCTTGACACCTCTTTAAAGACGAATCTGAAAATAAGTCCAAAGAACACGTCGATTCCTGTCCAGATGGCTCCCAGCAGCACATGGTCATAATCGAGAATCAGCACATTCCTTAATGCAATTGCGGCAACGGTGGCAACTGCTGGGACAGATGTAACGAGAATAGCAGGCACAAGGAGCCTATCTCGATTTTTGTCCGGATATTTCATAACGGAGCACCCGTTGCAAAGTGAGCCATCAGAAATATTATGGCAATCTGTAGAACGAGCATCACTGCCGCAAGATTCAGGTTGATCATGGTTAGCCTTACGATCTTCCTAACGTTATTAGCTCCGTGAACTATTTCGAGGAATATCCTGAGTTCATTTGGCAGGAAGATCACAAATCCTACGACAATCATCGATACTGCTACAATTCCTGCTGCTTCAAAGTAAGGACTGAACAGCGGTATTCCAAGTGATAACGCCACATAGATGCCTGCTGTGATCGTTACAGTGGCTATGGAAGGCATAAAGAAGAGCATGATTGGTGTAAGGCGCATAGCTATCTCGGTTCTCTGCTCTGGTCTAAGACCTCTCATTATATGCGCAATGAATATTCCCATGAACAAATCTATTCCAGTCCAAATTGAGCCCGAGACGGCATGAAAGTATTCCAAGAAATAGAAGTTCTTAGAGATGAGAATTAAGACTAAGAGAATTATTGGTAGGGCTAGCATGGGAATCCCCCTTTTCATTATTCTCGTCCAATCGGTACCATAAGCTATCTTATCTTTAGCGAGATTGCTCGCTACAGACCTGGCGTCGGAGTCAGAGGTCATGTTTTCAATCTACAAGAGCCTCCATCAATTCTTAAATCTTGGTTTTACGGGAAGCGCGTAAAAGTTGCGTTTAAATATTTAGACAAACTAAAAACATTATGAGAGCACTGGTAGTATCGATCGTACTGCTGTTCGTCTTATCTCCTGTATTGGTGGGAGCGGGCAGTTATGCCGCGATGGTTCCAAGCAATCAATCAGGAACGATTGGAGTCGGCAATCTCACAGCGGCATTAATAGCCCAGCCAGGGGAGATGATCACCGGCACAGTAAACGCAACAGGTTACAGCTTTGGTGTTTACATAGGCCCAGGGGTGACGGGCGTGCTGATATACCATGCCCATGTCTTCGGAGCCTCCAACCACGGAGTTCTAGCCGTGGATACTTCTGGCATATCTGTAATAGACAGCAACATAAGCGACAACGTTCAACATCCCGATCCAGCGATCCCTGACAACAAGGAGGTTGGATTCTATGGCGTATCAAATTCGTACGTGGTGGGCAACATCATAACCGGAAGCAAAGGCGACGGGGGAGTATCCGTTTACAGCAGCTCATCTATAGTTCCCACAGGCCTGCCTGTGCCCAACGTTAACGCAAGCGGAGACAATAATTTCATAGCAGATAACTACATTGCAAATGATTCACAGGGGTGCGGTATAGTTGTAGCTGCTTGGGGCCCTGGACAGACCGTAGCCAACAATTGGGTCTTTAACAACGTGGTGATGGGAAGTCTGTTAACACCGCACGGACCAACAGGATTTGCCGTTGGCACTATAGTTGTTGCAGCTGATTTCCCCTTCTCTTCTGCTGTCGACAATGTGGTACTGGACAACACTGTGATTGGGGGACTTGAAGACGGGATAATCATTAATGCTGAGGCACCTGGAGCAGCTGATATCGGGAATGAGATCGCCGGGAACTACGTTAAATTGGGTGCGTTCCAGAGGCTCAACAACCCTCCTTTTGACAACGCCTCTGATCTGAACCTTGCTCCCGCACCAAATGGAATAGCAATATATGCTAACCTGATTCCCCAGACTTCAAAACCCGCCCCTCCGATAGCCCAGGACAACATAGTGGTAGACAATACTATTGTGGATGAGGCGATAGGAATCTGGGTCGCTAACGCATACGGAGGAGCATACATAGGCAACGTTTTTGAGAACGTTACCACCAACTTCCAATCCTTCTACGGAACCGGATAGTCAAATATTTTCTTCTTTTCTGTTTTTTATTAAAGAGGGATTCCAAAACATCCATAATGAACACAAATTCTCAGCTTCACTGCTCGTAACCAATCTTTATCGAATTCCTACAAAGCACTATCTTAAGTACCATCAGTTTTATCGTTTAGAATTCTGTGACTCATCCTTCTTGTTGATTCCTCTAATATTCATACTGGTTGTCGAGGTTATGTCTCGAATTCTTCCCCTTAAAACTCCAAAAAGGAGTGGCATTGCTCCGATGATTACGGGTATAGAAAATATGAGCCAATACTTAAAAGAAAAAATTATGAATAACTTCGCTGGTATTGCAGATACAATCATAAGAACTGCTTTCCCGGCCGTGACTTCAGGCAATCACAGTCTCACGTCTCTGATAATGCCCAGTGCGGCGCAATAACTGAAATAAGCTAATGAGGATTTCCAAACTACACTCATTTCACCATATTCGGAATCAGTAACCTTTTTCACGTCCCCACTGCAGTTCATCATAGACCCGGTGAATCATGATGCACCCTTGAAAAATGATTGCTGCGACCAGATGTTATAAAATGGGGAGGGAGGAATTGGAAACGCTCTTAAATCAATTTATGGCATGGGCTTTTCTCGCCTTCCATCGGAAATATAGCAGATACTTCTGCCACTAGATGATTCTCAGAGTAGGAAGAAGTACAGTGTTCGAAAGCAGCTCGTTTGATCCAACAAAGAATTGATGACACATTAGAATCACTACCGAATGCGGAAATTGTTAGTCAGCCGATTGGGTAGAAGGGAGGGGTCTTCATAGCCAAGACTAACTTACCCAGATACCGCCTGTTAATCAAAATCATTCAGAACGAGTTCTTTATGGGAGCAATAAGATAGAACTTGACTACTCCCCTGACGGTCTATTATTGAACGTCTATCTTAAATGAGACTTTGAGTCGCCTAAAGCTAACAACAGAATTTCGTCATCAAAACTTAAAAACATCTATTACAGTTAAAGTGGGGCTGCAAATTTTAACTTGTTCATGTACTGGATACTTTCATAACCAAACGAGATACGCCGCTGATCGGGCTCGGACCGATGACCTCCCGGTTAACAGCCGGGTGCTCTACCAACTAAGCTACAGCGGCTAAAAGGCTTATGAGTCGTTGATAATAATATTTTCCGATACCGTTTGCATCGATATCGTCGGCAAATGGCAACAAATTGGCTGAATCCACAACAAACTGACGAGATTTGTAAGGACGTTGAAAGCACTAAGCTCGAAAATCTGGAGGAATTGCCCTATTGCAAAAATCTCCGATCATCGGCTCTTTTAGTATACCATTATCTAACTCTTGTAAGCGTAGGCGAAAATACCCACCGTTGAATCAAATATCGATGTTTTCAGAACAACTTTGACGGCAAAAAGAATAGCAAAGTATTCATGCAGAATAGACATTCACGCTTTTGAGGCGATCAAATGACTGTAGGAACCATTGAGAACTTCCTATTAGAAAATGGTAACATAAAATTTGGAAAGTTTAAGCTGGCTTCAGGTAAAGAGTCAGATTACTACGTCGACATAAAGAGCGCTCTATTGAACCCCAAGTTTCTCAGTGAGATTTCAAAGAAAGCTGCACCACTCGTTACTGGAGAAAAGATAGCCTGTGTGGAACTGGGTGCAGTGCCATTGGGAGTTGGAGTCTCCCTTGAGACCGGAAAGGACCTAATCATCATCAGGAAGGAAAAGAAAGAGTACGGACTTGGAAAGGATTTCGAAGGGAAATTGGACATGGGTGAAACGATAACATTTGTTGAGGATGTGACAACAACTGGAGGAAGTGTTGTAAGGGCAATTACGAAATTGAACGAGATGCATGTTAGAACTGACAGGGTTATCGTAGTTGTGGACAGAAAGGAAGGGGCTAGAGAAGCTCTGGAGTACCAGGGAGTCGAATTGGTCAGCCTTGTTGATATCGACAAATTGAGATGACCCAGTACTTAAATATTTGTTTCGTCTCCTATGATGAGGGCAAGTAATGGACAGAAGACAGGAAATAATAAGTTCTATAATCCGAATTGCCGTTAGGGGTGGCTATACCACTATCTGCGCAGACGAGAGTCTTTCTTACTCTTTTGACCTCATTCTGCGAAATGAAGACAACATAATTGTTATCAAAGTCATGAATAATGTTGGGCTCCTTACCGAGGAGGGGTCAA
>JAJYRY010000034.1 GCA_021793855.1 Thermoplasmata archaeon | reverse complement strand
AATATTGAGCATGATCTATGCACCCAAGAGGAGAGATTTTAACAATTTTTCTTTCTATAGTATCGATTTATATCTGTGATCACTAGAGTTTACCTTCTGTGATTTTGTCGCATTGATAACGATTTCTTGGTTGTTAGCTACTAGAGAAATTTATAGAATAACCAATCCGGCGACTAGCTAACCATATTTCGTTGCCTAAAATGAACCATTAATCCTTACGAGCAAGATGATTTATCATTAAGGGATATGATCAATAACTTTTGAAAAGGTAAAGGTAGTAGATTTAATGAAAACTGAGCGGATTAGATGTCTGTTGCAGCCATCTTAACTGTTCACTATTCTTTCAGACGTTGGTTTGTGCCACGAATTTACCTAGTCCTGGGAGCATAATATGTGAGTACAGTGCCAGTACATTATTGTAATATACCCCGTCGCTCCCGTCGCCAAGTCCCTTTCCTCTCAGGTTGGTAAATACTCTTTTTTCATTGATTTCGTCTACCTTTGATTGGTGAAACTCATGTCCTTTAATTTTTGACCCTGCGTTCGAAATCAGGGAAGCCTGCCTTGCTTTCAATTCGGTGTACCCTATGGTCAATTTAGATGACATTGAGATGTTTATGTCAAAAATTCCAGTCATGCTGTGGTCCTTATCCGTTTTCAGGCCTGATGACAGGTACATCAACCCTCCGCACTCCCCCATTATCGGAGTACCTTTGTCTGCTTCCTTCCTGATCCAGTTCTTGGTTCTCTTGCTTCCTTCCAGCTTATTAGCAAATATTTCTGGGTACCCTCCTCCTAAATATATAAAGGAAGGATCATTCACGATACCGTCGGTGAGGGGACTGAAGAATTCTATGTCAAACATTCCCCGCAGATACTCAATGTTCTCAGTATAGTAGAATAGGAACGCATTATCGAGAGCTATAGCAGCCTTCCCAGATTTCTTTGACCGCATTCTAACGGTATTTTCTTTTGGAATTTCCATATTCGTGATATTGAGTATCCTATCTAGGTCTATCCTTTCTGAGACCATTTGGCCGGCTGCTTTCACAAATTCTTCAGTCTTTACATCGGGGGTTAATAGTCCTAAATGACGGGAACCAACGGAAAGACTGCTATCGTGCGGAATCCACCCTAGGGGAACTACTCCATCTGGGAGATTCCGAGTACAGTCCCTGTAATGGTGGTCAGAAGCAACATTGTTAAAAATTACTCCCTTTATATTGTTCCTTTTGAACTTCTTTAGACCGGTTACAACTGCAGATGCGGTTGTGGAATTCTTTGAACAATCTATAACAAGAATTACTGGAGTATTCAGAATCTGGGAAAGTTCCCACGTGCTATATCTACTGTTCATTCCATCATAGAACCCCATCACCCCTTCAATGATTGACACATTAGAGTTAGCTGAATATTTATCAAATGATCTTTTGACACCCTTCCTGCCCATTAACCAGAGGTCCAGATTTACAGAATCCCTACCGCTGGCTATTTTATGGTACATGGGATCAATGAAATCTGGGCCAGCTTTGAATGGAGATACTTTCACCGATTTAGAAAGTGCGCTCATCAGGCCTAAACTGATTGTTGTTTTGCCTGAATCGCTTCTATCTGAAGATATGACCAGAGCACTCACACTCGAACTTTCTGGCTTTTCGCCATTCATTGGAGGAGCAGAAAACATGAATATCTATAATTTTCCTGTCATGTGACGCATGATGAAATTTGCTCTGAGCTTTCCTCTTCTACTTTCTCTGCTTATAAAATAAGCAATAATCCCTGAAACAATTATCACTACGGACAGAGCCACTGATATATTAAATGGATAGAGATAGTTGTTAATTGCTATTGTAACAATGGCATAGATTAGAACCAAGGAGGCAATACCGGGGATAAGTAAATTTCTTACAAATCTTAATCTTCCAATCTTGTGGCTATAGATCCCTAGAGAAATCGAGACAATTATATGTGACGAGTAGCTGAGAATGGCCGCCATAACAAGCAAAAATATGCTACCTTCAAATGGACCGAATATCGTACCTGCAAGAAGTGCAATTGACAAGCCAGTTACCGCACCCAAGACGGCCGGAGCCTGTGGGATACCATTAGAATTAACCTGTGGCATCCTCCTTGACCCGAAATGTCCTTCTCTGGATATTCCGTAGAACATTCTGGTGTAATTATTAGACGTTGCAATGAGAGAAGAGTTAAAACTATTCAATATAAGTACCAACAGGATCACTGAAAAGAATATTCCCAGATATCTCCCATAGATCCAGTAACCCGGGTTGTTGATGACAGAATAGAGATAAAACCTCTTTGGACCTAGGACAATACTTTGTGCAAATGAACTGAGAATGATAACACAACCTATTAGCAAAAGGGAAATAAGTATAGAAAGCGGTACGCTACGTGTTGGACTTTTTGTCTCGGATGATAGCGGCGTGAGCCCACTTATCCCTCCAAATGCGCCCAGGCCAAGAATGAGAGCAAGTGGCTTGATAGAAGATATATTCATAGAACTGACATAATGTAAATTGGTTCGGAACAGCCATAAAAGGAGTAGTGAAGTAGCCACCAGGAATAAGATTTCTACAAGCCCCATGACTATAAAATACCGCGTTGACAGTTCAACCCTTCTTAACACAATAATCAATGCTTCCACGGTCATTACAATGACTACAACGTACCAAAGCCACCGGTACTGCATAACCCCCCCAAGGGAGTTAAGAAACGCAGAAATGCCAAGTAGACCAAACCCTCCAAATCCTACAATATAGTATATCCAGTAAATCCACCCTGAAACAAACCCGACCCCATTTCCTAGACCCATTGATGCATATTTCATCCACGGTGCAGGTGAGTCAACGATCTTCGACCATTGGTAAATAACATAAGTTATGGCAACGTATATTATGAAGGATACTAGGAGCACAAATGTCATATTGAACCCTGAAAAGGATGCAAGTGCCACAAGGTACAGTGATACCGTAGCTGCAGGACCGTTCATCGCTATCGATTGACCGACAGTATCAAATGTACTAAGTGCTCCATGCCTGAGGTTCGACTGAGCCATCTATTCACCGATAAGATCTGAATAAAGATTGTCTATCTTATCCACTATTTCTTTATTGGTGAATCCCGTGGTTGACGCCAGATAATAAGCTCCTCCTGCTCCGACTCCTTCCTTCACTATCCCTTTCTCATACTCTCTTATTCCAGGATATCTTGAAAAGGACAGGTCTATCTTGGCCTCAACGAAGGGTGAGCCTATCTCATTAGCAGTTCGCGTAAACGTAGCAGTTTTATCTGCTATTACGTATTTAGTAGTCACAATTGTAGCTTGATTCAACCCGTCCGAATTTAACAGTGCCGCAACTGCAAGCATTTGTGTCCCTCCGGCTAAATAGACTTTCCCCCTAAACCTTCTGGTAAAACCATATAGGAATGCCAAGACGGGATCTCCAAGCTCCCTGAGTACTTCATTCCGTCCTATATCACCGACCCTTTTTAGGGCATCCTCCACGACTTTCAATTTAAGTGACACGGGATTTCGTGACATGGACGAAGATGAGACTGAATCATAGCCAAGGCTGCGAAGGATTGCCATAGCAGTAGTGGTACCTCCAGGGATACTTTCCGCCAACATAACCTCATCATCTGCATTGAATACCTCATCAGCAAGGATACTGCTCTTTTCAAGAATTTCGTTTATTTCTGGTACTCCAGACTCTGTTCTAATATCTTTTCCTTGCGAGTCTGAAATAAAGAAATACGGAACGGAAGGACTAGCTATAGACCCAACCCTGGTGACTAGGACGGGGAATCCAACAAGTATCTTGGAGGCTTTTGTCACTATTGCTGGAGTTGGGCTCCCAGAAGGAGTAATGGGTATGGCCTCAATGCATTTCGGTCTGTCGTAAAACAAATATTCCGCGTCAGCAGGGGGAGTAAATTTTATTAATTCCTCGCTTTCCCCTGCAGCTGTTATTCCATTTATCTGCGATACCGCTGAGTTGCCTATTGCCAGTATGAATATCATGTAAAGCAAATTTGATAAAATTAAAGTTTATTTAACCCTTTTGAATTTACCAGTAAGTATTATGGAAAAACCAAGATATGAAAGACCACAAACTCATGTATTGGAGCCCATCCACATATTCCGTGCTCTTCATACCTTGGTTTTTCTAGTTATCTGGATTGACTGCAATCTGTCATTCCTCAAGACATGGAGAGGAGCGGAGAATCAGAAAATATGAAGTCCCTCCTATCTTTCTTCACAAGAATTCCAGTACATAATGTAAATAGGGAACCAGCTCACCTCTATCTTCTAGTTGTCGTTTCGGCCTTGATAGCTCTATTCCCATTGGCAGTATTTTTGGTAACATTTAGGTTCCTTCCTAGGGTCCTCGTCTCCATTTTGTCCCTCATTTCCATATATGCCGTGACTGGCCTTTTACATATAGATGGACTGTCAGATTTTGCCGATGGAATTATGAAGAAAGGTACAAAGGAAGAGAAAATCAAAGCTATGAAAGACGTGAACACAGGTGCTGCTGGAATATTTTTATTGCTAATGGTTATACTTGCAGAATTCTATGCAATAAACACTTTCGAAATTCAAACATACACGATCGTTTTATTCTTCCTAGTTTCTGAAATTTCTTCAAAATTTTCGATGCTTGTTGGTCTTACATTCTTTCCATCTCCAGACTCTGGTTTGGCAAATTTTTTCAAAGGAAAGGTGAAGAAATACGATATTCCGATTTTTCTTGTGATTTCTCTCCCCATTATTTTAATATCATGGAAAATTTGGTTGGATATTTTAGCAGGAGGTGCCATATCAATTGCAATAGGTTTCATTTCCATGAAGAACTTTTCTTTCGTCAACGGAGACTCACTCGGTGCAATGAATGAAATTAGCAGGGCGGTGACGATGTGGTTGATATGCTTGGGATTGTGATGGCTGGGGGGAAATCTTCAAGATATGGAAGGGAAAAGCTCTTGGAAACAATACACGGCAAAAGAGTAATAGACATTGTAGTAGGAAATATGTCTATGTCAATTGTAAAGAGGTTCTTTGTCGCCGTGTCTTGGAATGCACCGAGAACCCTGGAATATTGCAAGAGATACAATTCTATAATTACGCCTGGAATTAGCTACCCAGATGACGTTAAATTTCTCCTTGAAAAGTTTTCTAGACCTTTGTTAGTTGTCAACGGTGATTCCGTATTCGTTGACACTGAAACCATCAATTTATTCGTCTCTAGGTACCACGGTAGAAGCATGACTGCTTTGGTAAATTCTTCAGGAGAAAAAGTCTACATAGGACTTAACATAGCAGTACCCGGAGATGAGCAGGACGAAGTAGTGGAATTCGAAAATCATATCCTTTCGTTAAACATAAACACAGCGGAGGACCTCAGGAGGGCGGAGACTATTGCCTATAAGTGGTAGGGAGCTGTGGATTTTAATTATCATGGCGGCTCTCATAATAGATTTTATCTTTGAATACCCCAATAAAATTCATCCAGTCGCTTGGATTGGGAAATTGCTTGGATTCTTTGATAATCACAGATTATCATCGACACATTCAGGAGAATTCACAAACGGAATGGTGTCTGTACTGGTGACGATTTTGATAGGGATAACACTTCTTTACTTCATAGGATATATGCCGATTTTAATCAGAGTGGTGGTTGAAATTTATATACTAAAGTCTACATTTTCTGTCGGTGGATTGGTTAAATCCATAAAGAGATGCGAAACTGATGATATAGAAGCACTGAAAAGAAACACCTCTCAGATAGTATCAAGGGACGTAGCAGGTCTGGACAAGAACCATTTGTATTCAGCAGCATTCGAGTCTGGGTCAGAAAATCTTGTGGATTCAGTGGTTTCACCGCTGTTTTATCTGGCTCTTTTTGGAATTTGGGGTGCAGTCATTTTCAGAATAGTAAACACTGCAGATGCGATGATAGGTTACAGAAATGATAGATATGAGTTCTTCGGTAAATTCGCTGCGAGAGCTGATGATGTCCTGAATTTTATACCTTCGAGACTTTTCGCACTGTTAGTTATGGCCGCAAGCCCTAGGCGCGTTTACAGAAACCTGAAAAATTACAGGAGATTAAAGATAAATGGCATGTATTCTATGGCAACGATGGCTGCGTTATTCAACGTTAAAATTGAGAAAATTGGTCATTATTTTGTGGACGGAAAATCATTTCCAAATCCAGAAACACTTAGGGGGCTTGAATATGCAATACGCTTAATATCATATTCACTATTTTTCATATTGATGGTGGTGATTTATTTCCATGGAACATGGTGGAGCTAGAGAGGGGGAAGAAAAATTAAGGGATTTTTCTTACTCAGCAAATCCATACAGACCACCGTTTGTCAAGAGAGCCTTAGAAAGGGCAAAAATTGAAAGGTATCCCTATTGCAATGAAAGACTTGAGAATGACATCAAGAACAAATTAGGTATTCCACAGGACGTCGTAATAACTGCTGGCATTACTGAACAGATACAGATAATAATAACCTATTTCAGGAAAAAAAGATTCGTTTCGCTGAGAAGCACTTATGGGGAATATGTAAGAACGGCCAGACTTTTAGGTTCAGATATTAGAATCATTAACAATCCTGATCCGGATATATCCGAACTGACGCCAAGTCGTGGGGACGTTTTATTCTTTGCCAACCCTAACAATCCCACGGGGAAGTATTATAGATATGTCAATGAGCTGGTAGAGCAGGCTGAAGCCAAGAATTTCATGCTCATACTGGATGAAGCATTCATAGACTTTGTTGATTCAGTAGTTCCATACGAAATTAATGATAATGTGGTAGTCATGAGGTCTTTCAGCAAGGCCTACAATCTTTCAGGGATCAGGATCGGGTATGCTATAACTTCGAGACCACTGGCGGATAAATTCAGAGATATGAGACTCCCGTGGGGAATAGGTACGATTGGTTGTGCATTTATAGAAGATATACTGAAAGATAGGAAATTTTTGTCTACTTCTTTAGAGAAAATTCGCAACGAAAGAAGAAGGATATCTGAGACTACCGGACTCAGAACAGATGCGAGTTACTTTCTGGCTTCGGTGGGAAGTGCAACAGTGGCAGTTAAGAGGCTTAAGGAGAATGGAATACTTGTGAGGGACTGCTCATCTTTTGGACTCACCGATGCGATAAGGTTTTCCATAAAGAGAAAGAAGGACAACGATCTACTCCTATCGTTACTAAGGGAATTGGAGGTGAGGCCCCCTGGGTACGTATCATTCCGGTAAGTACAGTCCATTAATGATTTTGGGTACATCCTCAGGAGCTGGAAAATCACTAATGGTGACAGCACTGTGTAAAATATTCTCTGGTATGGGAATTAAAGTGGCACCATTCAAGGTACAGAATATGTCCCTGAATGCAGGAGTTGCAAATGGAGGAGAAATGGCGTATGCGCAAATAGTCCAATCTTTGGCAGCTGGCATTGAACCATCAGTTCACATGAACCCAATACTTTTGAAGCCAGAAGGTGGAAAAACACACGTGATAGTTCAGGGGAAACACGTCGGCACGTATGATTCAGAAAGGTATTTCAATGCAAAAGGAGAATCCTTTCTTGAAAAAGCACTGGAGTCTTTCAATATACTAAAAAGGAGCTATGACCTGATTGTTATTGAGGGCGCAGGTTCCCCTGCAGAAATAAATCTTAGTGGGGATATAGCAAATACCCGGTTCTCAAAACTCGTTGGAGCAAAGGAGATCCTCGTAGTTGACATAGAGAGAGGTGGAGCATTTGCCAGTGCCGTTGGAACGCTTGATCTTGTTTCCTTCAATGACCTGATTGGAATAATAGTGAACAAATTTAGAGGTGATGAAAAACTCCTAAAACCTGGATTCGATTACATAGAAAGAAGGTTCTCAACAAAGATTCTTGGCACAGTCCCATTCGTTGCCAATAGTATCCCAGAAGAAGATTCACTTAGAACATTCCAGAGGAGAGAGGGAAAGCCTATGGTAGGGATAGTGAAAACCCCAAATATGGCAAATGCCACGGACTTCGAAATCTTGGAAAGATATCAAGGCATAGGCTTTCAGTACATAACAGTACCAGAATTGATTGAAAAGTGCGATATCATAGCCATACCAGGGTCCAAGCTCACTACAGTTGATCTTGATTACCTGAGGAATGAGGGCTACATTGACATTCTTAAAAGGACCTCAAGCGAAAGATTCATAGTGGGCATCTGCGGAGGTCTCCAGATGCTGGGTAAATGGGTAGATGATGTTGATGAAACGGGCAGAGGAAAGATTGAGGGTGCGGGATTGTTGGATATAACTACCCTCCTAAAGGGCAGGAAGGTGGTAAGGCAGGTCAGATCGAGAATCCTATACCCTCACATGAGAGGAATGATTGTAGGAGGTTATGAAATACACAATGGCAAGTCTGTGGGAAGGCCGCATTTCTCAAATATAATATCTGAAGATGGCAAGGACACAAATTTAATGGAAGGATCGTATAAGTCTAAAGTCATCGGCACTTATATACACGGCATTTTTGATAACACATCGTTCACTCAAGCACTTTTGAATCTTGTAAGGAAGGAGCTCGGTATGGAACCATTGAAATTATTATCAGTAGCAAGCACAAATTACGAAATACAGAGGTTTGCAGAGGTAGTGAAGAAAAGCATTGATCTGGATTACATTCTAAGTGCTGTGAATAATAGGTAGTCATAATAATACCCTAGCGGTGAAGAACTTCATAATGAATAATGATTCCACCACTTTTTCTGGGAGTCACCAAGATGTTATCACTGGTATTCCTGTCATATCGATGAGAACCTATCCTCTCTACAAGTACCTATGATTGTAATAAGAAGATAATATATTCTCGTCAAAGATAAATATCTGTATCCAATTTCATTGCTGCAGTTACACTGTAGCAGTAAATATTTGAACATCCTGATTATGGTGTTTTAATGCAGTGCAATGTAAAATTATATGGGATTGTCCAGGGGGTAGGATTTAGGGAACGAACCAGAAGGATGGCCAAGTCACTCAATCTCAAAGGATGGGTCAAAAACATGAAGGACGGCTCAGTTGAGGCTATGATACAAGGTGATCCTGATTCCGTCGAGAAACTAATACAGTACTGCACGTCAGAGATACCGAATGCTCTCGTAACAGACGTCAAGAAGAGATACGTTGTGGAGGAAGAATTTGACAATTTTAAAATAATAAAATAAAAATTAAACTTTCAACGTAGCTTTACCTGGTTCCCAGTCTACCGGGCAAAGCCCACCTGTCTGTAGAGCAGCAAGAACTCTGAATGTCTCGTCCGTACTTCGTCCAACATTATCGTCCGTTACTACCATGTACTTTATGATTCCCTCCGGATTTATAATGAAAAGACCTCTATGTGAGTTTCCTGAAGAATCATCGAGTACGCCGTAATCTC
>JAJYRY010000033.1 GCA_021793855.1 Thermoplasmata archaeon | reverse complement strand
TTCAGTTCGAGATCCATCATCGGTACATTATTGAGCATGAATACAGGGGAAGAACCTACGGATGAGAAATCATCAAGAGATGTCGAAACTCTCTTGAACTCAGTATATGGCGCTTTCCGCAGTCGCAGGTAAAGGAATGGTCCCGTCATATTTCATGTTTTCGGTAAGATGTCATGAATCTTGAAAAAATCAACTAAATTTTGACAATGTCTTCGGTTGAAAGGATTTATGTAGTAAGTTCCTGTTACCACATGCCAAGGGTACAGTTCATTTTTAGGGAATGTTATGGGAACACTTAAAGACTAGATTTCTCGAACTGTTTTGAGTTTGATTATGAGAATGAAAATGAATCGAAATCCATCGAAATGGCCCATGAATTCTTCAAGGGAATTGCACCTGGAGACCTTGGAGCGATAGGTAAAAAGCTATTTTCTGAACATCGACTTTACAATAAAACATAAATTAAACTACAAGTTTCACAGAAACTATAAAGCTCCGTGACTGAGATTAGGTGAGTGTTTATTACATCTGTTCATATTTGGCTTTAGGTACATTTAAAATTTTAGATTACACCTTTGGTTTTGAGCTCTAATACGTATTCCTCGTATTTCTTTGTACAATCGACAAAACTCTCAAAATCCTCTTGATTTACAAATTTCAAGTCTTTTTTAATTTTAGATAACAGGTCCTTCCCAGGGTCTCCCCCTCCATGAGAAAAGATTGTATAAACTGTCGAAGGCTTTCCGTCTACAATCAAAACTAACTTGTGGTGTTTACTCTCACTCTCGTCAAAGCCCTTTTTAGTCAGAGCTTTAATCAACTCGTTTTTTTTGTACATTTTCATAGTTATCATCACCGACTAAAGAGAGCAACCTTTTTCTAAGTTCTATAGCCTTTTCAGAGAGTTCTTCTTCCCGTCGATCCTTCACATAAATTTCATATGCCCCCAGT
Source organism: Thermoplasmata archaeon (assembly GCA_021793855.1). Next base: position 8,586 of record JAJYRY010000033.1, on the reverse strand, counting down.
ATACTCTCTTTTAGGTCTTCAAGTGCTCTGTTCAGCGTGTAGCCACAACCGTTTGCATTCAGTGGGGGAACGTTTAAGCACCAAATTTCGTCATCGTACTCAACATTTATTTCCACAGAATTATTCAGCCTTAGAGAAGCAATCTCGTTGGAAACAAGAAAACTCAGCGGTTTTAAATCTATTATCTCCTTCACTTTGGGAGTCCTAGGTTTTTTCTTCAATATTCCATAAATTTCCACGGGGGATTTGAACTCACTTATTACGTTGCCTTCTAATTCCTCTTTGTAGGCGCAAGTGACAAGTTTTCCATTCTCATCCATAATTGTAAATGTTCGTTCTGGTTCATCCCCCTTTATTCTAATAATTACACCTTTAATTGACTGAGGCATTTCCTTTTGGTCTTCTTCTATCCATTTATAAACGTATTCCAGTCTGTCCTTGTTTACTTTCACTTCGCTGCCAGTTCCATCATAGAGGGTTATGTCAAAAGGATCCTCTACAATACTTCTAAGTCCTAATTCTATCCTTAACCTCGAAACGGTATCCTCAAAACTTTGAATTAGTTCTTTTCTACCTTCTTCAGGGGAACGATCTATAACTTGAAAAAGGTGCTTTAATTCATTATAGGCTTTCATCAGATTCGAGACAGGTTCCAATGTTTTCTGACTTCCTGACTCAAAAGCTAGGATAGCACTCCCCGGACTAATCTTCTTAAGATACATCTTTGTCATTTCCTTCTTAATTTTGGTTTTCGAAAGATTTCTCTGATAGATGCGATCAACAGTTGATTGAAAATTTAGTAAGAAATTACCTAAAGAATGTGCTTCTATTCTTCCATCTATTATTTTTGCTCCTTGAAGTTTCACAATAATCTCGTTGTGTTCTTCTTCCATCTAAGATGGTATGATTGTTTTTCTAATAATTTTTTGCTATTTTAGAGATAAAGAAAACCAATCAGTAGTCAAAGTTCGTTGAACATTATAGACCCGATTAAATTTTTCCAATAATACCAATTGACCCCTCCTGGAAGATACAGTTCGGCCAATTCCTTAACTGCGCTCTTAAGGAAATCTGGTGCCGGGCTATATAGTCCTCCGCTTTCCTTCTGAAATTCAAAGGTCTCCCTTGCATAAGTGCAGAGAACGTCGGGTGAAAATTTATAGATGAAATTCTTTTGTATGCCCCAATCCATTAGATCCCTGTTTCCTTTGCTAGCATTGTGCCTTTTGCACAATGGAATGAAGTTGGATATATTGTCTCTTCCTCACTTGGAAACCGGGACGACATGGTCGCCTTCTGAGTTGTAGCTTAGAGGCTCTCCGCATATTATGCAAGGGGATCTGATGAGTCTCATTACCACTTTCCTGCTCTCCCTGAATATACCGGAATACTGGCATCTGTTTGTGAAGAAACCCGGACCATATGATTCTCTATATTTTCCGCTTCTGCTATTGTTTGCCCTGATGAAATTCTGGATAGCATAGATAGAACAGAGGCATTCGTAATTGGTCAAGTTGAAAAGTTCTTCGGATCCAGATAGTAACGGATCGATGAGATTACTCATATAACTCGCCTCCTCATCAGCCACTTGCCCGGAGCTATTATCTGGCATTCATACCCTTTCCTTGCCAGATCCTCCAGCTCGGTCTCAGACTCAACTATCTCAGTATCGAAAGTTACAGTGTTCTTGGCAGTAATTTCTTCAATCCTTGACTCTAGTTCCTGTATTTTTGTCTGCAAGCCCTCGATCTTTGAAAGGTCATATTCCTGCTTAACCGATAGGGGGTTCAAATGCTGTTGCCTTTCAGCATATGTCTTCCTGAGGTCCTCAACTCTTCGTGACCAATATACCCTGTCAATCTCGCCTATGGCGTGTCCGACGAAGAAATCTGCCACCTTGTCTTGGACGCCATGGTTTGTCATCTGCGTTATGAAGAATTTCCTGAAGGAGTGTGCTCTCAGAATGCCGTATGGCCAAGTGCCGTTTAACCCGGCCTTCTTGGCTATCGCATGAATCATCTCGTTGATCTTCTCTGAGTGAATGGTTGAACTTCCTCGTTTTGTTCTAGATACGAAGAGCGGGGAATCGCCCCTTATTTCCTCTCCCAGGTCCTTTCTCCATCTCAGATAAGCCTTCAGGATCTCAACGCCGTCTGACGCAAGGAAGGTTATCCTTTCGCCTATGGCCTCCCTGTCTTTCTCGGGCAAGTAGGTGATCGCTAGCGGTACTTTTCCAAGGTCAAGTTCCCTCTGAACGTCGCCTATCTTCATTGCGAGTGCATCGCTTATTCTCATTCCTGTCTGCGCCAAGAATATTATCCTGAACTTTTCCTCGAGGCTGCAGACATCCAAAATCTTCCTGAGTTCCTCAAGGGTAGGCACGAGATCTTTCTTCTTTCTGACCTGAGCATTCCGGTAGTTTTTGACATTGATCATTGCTCCGTTGCCGAGAACTGCTGTGAAGAATCCTCTCACGGCACCGTCAAAAGTGTTTATTGAATTTCCCGAATATTCCTCTTTCTCGAGATATGCCCGGAAATCCAGAATTAAGTCTCTAATTTCAGTTCTGCCATTGGGTTCTGCCTGTTTTAGTTCTAGGTCCCTCTGTCTTATCAGTTCACTTGGATTCTTCCCACTGAACTCGCAGAACCTTCTGAGTGCTCTAGCATACCAATTCCTCGTATTCTCCGACACGGTTCTTAGCCATGTCTGCACTTCCTCGTAGCTTTCAATCCCATTGTTTTTATTCTCTTTTCTGTTTTCTCTTTGCTGTGGTGTTTTGTTGCCCAAACTTATCACCTCGGCGGCGGCAGGGTTGCTTGGTGGCGGTCCTGCCGCCTTTGATTGCTATTTTAACACAGTAATTACATATCTGTTATGCATTTTCGATATAAAAACTTACCTAGAGCATTATTTGCTTTATTTATAATGCGAACATTTTTCTCTTAGTAGCTCATAGTGAGCTACTATGGCTAGAAAAAATTTAAGAAAAACCGCCTACAAGGGGTTAGAATTCAACCTCAAAGATGTTGAGATTTTTCAAGGGAAAGTTACTGGGAACAATAAGTCCTGTAGCAAGATACAGGTTCCGTTAGGCTGGAAAGGAAAAAAAGTCCTTGTGGTGATGATCAATTGATCCAGCTTAGCCGTTATAATGAAAAAGTTCAGGATTTACTTAAAGAGGAAGAAAAATGGAGGAAAACATGGAGGCATAAAAATCCAGTATGTCAAGAATGGATACTGCATGAGACAATATCAGGAAGAGGATATTGTTCACATTACGCTAAGGCAATGGGTGAAAAGTTTAAGGACGAAATCAATGAATTATGGAATATCGACAACTGGGATGGTAATGTTTATAAGTGGGTTTACATATCTGATAAGTGCAGAACATGAAGGAACTACAATTACTCCCCAAATGGATAATGAAACGATACCTAGTGCTTTGGAGGAATGTAGGTTCGGCTGAATTTGATTTTGATCGGGCGTTTCAAGTCCTTCAAAAACTCCAAAAGCCAGATGATAAGAGAGTCGTGGGATTATTTCTGTCCGAGCTACGTAAAGCGGGATGGCTTGAGGTAAAATTTGATCCGGAAGACACCAGGAAGCGAATATACAGATTAAAGCCTTACGAAAGTATGTTTAACGAAATTATTTCTGAGAATGTAAAGGAGGAATAGATGAATATTGAACTGGATGAACCAACCAACACTCTGCTGGGGGAAAGAGTCGGCGTTGTTCACATAGGCACAGACTCGATCAGGATTCCGGGAGCGATGATCTCCAATACCGAGATCAACTACGGCGCAAAAATTGCAGAAACATACAAGCTGAACTTTCGTTATTTAAACGAAGTTCACGAAATTAAAAAATGGTACGGAAGTCCTAAGATTGCAAAAATATTCGGCAGCCAAGAAGAAAGAGATAATCACGTTGAATGGATAAAAACAGAGGTAAGCAGAGCACATTCCCTATCCAAGTCCGTTTTGAGCATGTATACGCCGCTAATTCCTCCAAGTCATGCGCTAAATTCCGGACTTATCAGAAGTTTCGTTGAGTTACAAATTGATGCAGGATTAGCAGTGGTTAACATCCCTGATTCTCCAGCAATTACTTTAGACAAAATGAGTACGATAATAGCTGACATGGCCAAGCTAGCTTCGAAGAGTGATAAAACGGCATTTTACCTACTCCCAATAAACAATGATCCTCATGAGTTCAGAGATAGAATTGATATGGCAAAAAATAATGTGAAGGGGATTACGGCTGCAATCACTAGTCCCAATGCTGACATGAAAGTGCATTTCGCAAACTTCAATACTCTATCTGAACTGCGCTCGAACCCGAACATTGTCAGGGTGCTGAGTAACATGGACAGGACAATAGATAGATCACACCAGGGAGCTTTTTACCCACAATCGTTCCTCGTTTCTGATCTGTACTCAAGCAAGCTTGGCTTTCCACCCAAAAATAGTTCTTCTTCTCCGATTTATAAGTATTTGGATGAGCGATCTATGGGATATATGTCTTTCCAACAGTATGTAGATGAAATAGGAAAAACATTGAATTGTGACTGCCCAGTTTGTGTTGATAACAAAATCGACGACTTAGGCGTAGAATATTCTGAGGAAATGGTCTCAGCTTTAAGAGTTCATGAAGCGCATGTAGTCTATCGTTACAACGAGCAGATTAGGGCTATGATAATATCAGATAAACTCAAAGAATTTATTGGTCAAAAGAAATTTGCCTCAGAAACAATCCAATCTACTTATCTTTCTAACTTGAGCATGAAACAAACAATCCTCTAGAGGTCTGTATGGAAAGTATTCAAAAGAATGACACATACCTGAAAATTGGGCATGAAAAGATATGCAACTGCCCAGCGAATCATATCAATTGCCTTACTGCAAAGGAATGGATTAAGGCACAAGTCGCCATTCAAGAATTCTATTATGAGGCTAGAGACGTTAGAGATAAAAAAATTCATCCAGCTGTGTTTCCAATAAGTTTGCCAAAGCATTTCATAAAATTGTTCACACATGAGGGTGAGCTAATCTTAGACCCCTTTGCAGGAATTGGCACTTCTCTGATAGCCGCCAGGGACTTGAACAGGAATGCTGTTGGATTTGATCTTAAGAAAGAGTACATCGATTTCGCTACTAATAGACTAAATCAAACAAGCCTGGGAACTACCCAGCAGATACTTATCAACGATGATGCATTAAACATTCCGAATTACTTGGAAGAGGAATCCGTTTCTCTTTCTATCACATCTCCGCCATATGCCAATATGCTCAATCATCCGAGGAAGAATAAAAGTATCCGCGGCGATAAGAGAAATAACGAACATTTCGAAACAATACAGCAATATTCTACAGATCCTAGAGATTTAGGTACAATGAATCATGAAGCATATTCTGATTCTCTGACAAAGATATACAAAGGAATTTATCCATCGATCAAGAAGAAGGGGCATGTAGTCATAAATGTCAACGACGTATGGGAAAATAACAGGCGCTTCGCAACGCATGTATACGTAATTCATGCAGTCGAAAAAGCTGGATTTGAATTTAGAAATACAATAATGTGGGACAAACGTAATTTAGTAAACAATGTCGGAATCTTCGGATGGCCAAATAATTTTATAACATTAGGAACTACAATGGAATTCATCATGGATTTTTGGAAAAGGGAGTGAATCATGCAGAATGTCCCAATGGAAGTTAAACAATAAAGCTAACTGCGACTATACCGTTGAAGAAGTAGAGGAGGCACTAAACGACTTAAAAGACTTGCAAGATATACCACATTTCAGGGAAGAATACCAAGTTTTCAGAAAGGCATTACCACAAATGTTTTGTGAAAGGGGATTTTGGAAAACTCATGGGATAACCCCAATTTCTAATCTAGGTTGCGATTGCAAAGCGTATATAGTCAAGAAGATACACTGTGAAGGACTGGGAAATGATCATTTTCGAGCTACTTTTATTGTTGAGGATAGGAAGATCCAGATTATTGAAATTTACACCAAGAATCGTAAAGAATTAGAGACTAAAAAGCGAATTTGCAAATACTGTAAACGCTAACGAGATGCTGATTATAATTGTTCTGGCGGCTCGTCCTTTTCTAGTGCAGAGTAAACAGGGTTCCTGTAATGCACAAGACTGTAATCTATTTTTTCGCCATCTTTTGTTGCCTTATATGGCATGTCTTGGTGAGAATATTCACTAACTTGCATAGCAGTCATGCCCCCCAGTCTCGCCATATTTCTGTCTAACTCCTTTATTTCATCTTTGTTTAGCTGATTCGGCTCAAAGTCACACATAAGAACATATCGTATTTGGATATGGCCTTTCGATCTCTCAGCCCTTAGCTCTCTAACTAGCTTCTTTTCTTTCAGCCCACTTATCACATTTCCGAAACTCGCGGCCGTAGGCCCATGGGCTGATCTGACATAATAATCCTGCGTTATAGATTTCCCTTTTCGTTCATACATATCAAAGTCTGAGAAATATAGAATCTTATTGAAAAGGGTGTGTCCAAAGTTCACATTCATCAGAGAGTTTCTAATTATGTAAAGGTAGACTTCTTCAATTTTTGAAATTCCGCCTTTTTCCGTTGTCATCTTTTCCACGCTGCTTTACTTCTTCAGTTGCTTCACTTACATCTATTATTAAGCTTATAAATTTTGTCTCGTATTTATATTTTTTATATCATGATTATTCATTGCTTTTATCAGTACTTTAAGATCGTATTACAATCATACTAATAGATATGATGCTCTTAAATTTTATTCGCATAAATTTCTAAAGTATTTGTTCAATTTTTTGATAACAGTTTTCAAGGTATCTCAAATTAGATATCCTAAATGCAGTTCCACGATTCCTAGATCCTCCCGTTTCATTTATATGCATCCTTAAATCGATTGTGATAAATCCATCTTCTACCAGATTAAAAAAGCAATCTACATCCAAGCCAATTAATAGTTTTGCGCTCTCAATTTGAAATTCCTCAATATCATTTATTTTTCTTGAATGTGCATATATTATGCATAGGTTAAGAAGTTTCAAATGTATCGTGGATCTGTTCCAGATCCAAGGTCTGAACCCGAATGTATCAACTATCGATATAGTGCCCAGAGGTCTATCAGTTTCCAGTTTTAAACCTTGGGGGATGAGTCTACCAGTAGTGAGTGTTACCTTTAAAGCTTGTCTCCCCTTATCATCAACATAACCATACTTTTTCATCAATTCAACGTCATGCAATATTCTTTGCTCTGCTTCAAGGGTAAAGAGAGTAACCATCGCGGTCGAATGTAATCTATGCGCTTTAATTTCCACCTCCATTCCATGGTAAGAACAATCGGCAATTTTATCGTTATTTTCCCTAATACCGAGTAGTTCTTCTATAGTTTTTCCTATTCCAGTGTCTGATTTTCTCATTGAGGGTATCCATCCCTTTTTCTTTATGCGCTGAAGCTCTGATGGCAGATCTATCTCTTTCAATATCAAATTAATCATAGGGAGAAGGATTAGAAACTTAAAAAATTAATGAATTTCACCTGCTTAACGTCAAATTAATATATAAAATGTTCAGTTTTCATGGGCAGGCTTTTGGGGCACCGATTTGAGGATCGCATAAACGTCTAATCTTTTTATCACGACTAGTCGAGACTTTTCTCAATGGTACTGTTAGTTCTTTAAATGAGTTATAAAATTGAAAAGGAGTTGTGCAATTCAGAACATTAACGATGAAATCTTTGGCATTAGACCTTTTATTCCATGCTATTCGAAATGTAATAAATATATTATATCCCGACAAAGTATTCCACCATGGAATTTAAACATCATTTGTTCGATCCAGAAATCGAAAAGACAATCCCTGCTTCATTAGGCTACGTTGAAAAATATTACAGAGTTAAGGAAGAGGCAAAATATCACTATTTCCGGTTAATGCAATTTAGAAAGAATGTATCTGACATTTTTTCCGGTGAATATATTAAAGAGGTATATCTCACCCTTATCGATTGGGGCATGAATTCTCGCGGAGCCAAGTTAGCTGATGAAAACACTTTCATATCGTCTGTTCAAAGTTATTCACACTTGATTGAAAAGTTGCGTGATCTCCGAATAGAGAGCTTGAGTGATTCTGAACTTGAGAATTCATTATCAATTATAGCTAAATTGTTCAGGAGCATGGAGTTGGTGGCGGAAGGCAAACCGCCCCTTGTTACTTTTTCTAAGACAATGCACTTCCTCATTCCTGACCTGTTCCCCCCCATGGACAGGGCTCATACCATGTGTTTCTTCTTCGGGTCAACGTCTTTGAATAATAAAATGTATCGTGTCGATACATTCAAATCTCTTTTCATGGAATTCTATGAATATTCTCACAATAATTATAGCCTGAACAATTACTTAGGCGATGGTTGGAATGGATCTATTCCGAAGATCATGGATAATATAATCATCGGATATTTGAGCAATAACAATCTAAAATGTGTTAAAAGAGACAAAAGTTGATATCCAGCACCAAGTGTCCTGGAAGCTGTGTAACCCCTAAAGATTAAGGCTAAAACACCTTTAG
>JAJYRY010000032.1 GCA_021793855.1 Thermoplasmata archaeon | reverse complement strand
CGTAAGCCAGGTGGAAGTGCTTCATTTCCTTCCTTGACTCGTATGACTTCTTCACTTGTTCCAGTACCTCTTTCCTGAGTTTCACTGAAAGAGCATCCATCTCCTCCTTACCCTCCTCATATCCCATATACCAGGAGGCGGGTAGCCCCATCTTTCCGTTTCTTCCGGCCGCGTCAAAATATTCCGAGAGCTGAATGCCTGACATTCCGAGCTCCTTGAAATTGAACATGTCTGATACCAGTGTTTCGTACCCTTCCCTCGCAGCATTTTGCTTGATTAGCTGCTGGGCAAGGGAATCCACTATCTTTTCCTTTTCATCGGTCCTCAGGTTTGCGATGGGAGAATCTGGATCTATAGACATATTTTCAAGTAGGTACCTGGATCCTTCCTGACTCCCACTGAGTCCATCAAAGTAGGGTTCTATTGAGAGGTAAATCGCCTCTGAAATTGTCTTCCCGAAAAGGTTCAGTTCTTTGGAGCTGGGGTATCTTGCCTTCAGGTCTTCTACTATTTTCCCGTTTATTCCATTGAACCCACCGATGTTCTGTTTGTCTCCTATGACACCTGCAAGGAAGGCAGGAAAAAGGTCCTGATTTGATTTATCCACGACTAAAGAAAGTATGAATGCAACCGTGCTTGAACACGCCTCCTTCGTCCCGTCATAGCCAAACTTCCTGGGGTTGAGGTTTATGATCATGTTTCCAGTTCCATCAGATATCGAGTGATGATCGATCACCACGACTGCGCTCGAACTCAGGTCTTCGGGCACGTCAGAGCCGAGATCACTTAAAATGAGTGGCCCGTTTCCATACTCCCTTATCACGTCCAGCTCCATCGATCTCAGAAACGAAACGTGAAAATTCTTGTTGGCCCTCCGGAGTGTCTCCGCTATAATCAGGGCAGAAGATACTCCGTCTGCGTCGTAATGGCTGAATACCCTGAAAAAATCTTCCTTATCAATTACTTTTCTGGCTTCCTCAAACTTCGATGAATACGCTTCACTGAGGGAGATCATTTGAGAATTGATTCTGCAGTGGCCCTGGAATATTTCCAACCTGAAGGAAGCTTGCTCTTTCTCCTGTAATAGTCAGAAAGTCTCTTGATCTTTGCTTCCACGAGTTCAAGTCCTCTCCTGTTCTTGAGGTCCTTTGGATTGATACTCATGTGCTTGTTCAGGTTTATGGCCTTATTTATTAAGGCTGCAAGATCTTCAGGCACCTGATCCTTGACACCGCTTCCTTCAAGGATCTTCGAAATCCTCTCCCCCCTAATCTCCTTGACCTTAGGGATGCCATACTGATCTCTCAGGACCATTCCGAGTTTGGATTTGGTCAGACCTTCCTTCTTCAGCTTGATGATTAGTTGGTCCAGTTCTTCGTTGCCCATAGTAACCCATGCGGGCTTTCCCTCTCTTATTGGACGTTTTGATCCTGCTCTTCCTCTTTTCCTAGTATGCATCCTTGCCATTATTGCACCTTTCCCGTCCATTTAATTTTAATACTTAAGTTTTGATAGGCTCGGGTGTACGATGTTCTCGTGATAGGCGCTGGACCTGCTGGATCCAACGTTTCCTATCAACTCTCCAGGAAGGGGTTCAGGGTGAGAATGGTCGATCTCAAAGAGAAGATCGGAATCCCCAACCACTGTTCAGGACTCGTGGACAAGAGGGTTGTCGATATCGTTGGAGAGGAGTTAGTCACTGATAGACCATCCATTGCGGAAATATCAACCCCGCTTGGTTCCTTTTCCCTTAAGTCGGAAAGAATGAGGGTAATAGACAGAGTGTTTCTCGATCAAAAACTCGCCTCAATGGCCCAATCGGAAGGAACTGAATTGTCTCTGCTTACATCTCTTACCGAATCCCACCAAAAAGAGGGCAGAGTAGTTTCAACTCTCAAGTCAAGAAAAGGCTTCGAGATCGTAGAGTCGAGATACATAATCGGAGCAGATGGACCGGCTAGTTCGGTCAGAAGGAATTTGGGGATAAAATCACCGAAACTACTGAGTTCACTTCAGTTTGATCTGTCGAGGAAGTCGGACAGAGTAAAGATAAACCTAGACCGAAAGAAGACTCCGGATTTCTTTTCGTGGGAGGTCCCCAACCAGGATGAAGTGGAGATCGGCGCCTCCGGATTGAACAGCGAACGAGTCGTAAGAGATATGGCGGGAGGCTCCCACATCTTGAGGAAAAGAGGAGGACTTGTTCCGATCGGTCCCACGGAACTTGGGAGGGGAAACGGGTACCTGATCGGAGATGCTGCGGGACTCAGCAAGGCAACCACAGGCGGTGGTCTCTATGCCGCTCTGAACTCCGGAAACTCACTCTCTAGTGCCATTGAAAATGGAAACGATGTGCTGCTCGAATACCAGAGAAAATGGAAGAATTTCTTTGGAGCAGAGGTGAGTAGAGATTTCAAGATAAGACGACTTCTGGACAGATATGAGAAATATTATTCGCTTTGGGTCCCGATTGCAAGTTCAAGCATCTCGGGAATCAACAGGGTTGGAGACGTGGACTACCCATCCAAGACTATTCTATATATGCTTTATTCACTGCCCTTGAGGTTTCCATTGGCTCTCATGGAGTTTGTTTCGAAGTCCATCTCTTCGTAAATATAGCTACTGTATTATTCACCAGGATCGAGTTAAAACATTCAGTCCTTTATTGTCTTGAAAACGAGGTGCGAAAATGTGGTTTCGACTCCAGAGTAACCCCTTATCTTGTTAACAACCTTTTCACCCAGTTCCCTCAGATTTCTTGCCCTGACTTTTGCAATTATGTCAAACTCTCCCGCAATGATATGGACCTCCTCTACGCCTCCAATTTTTGAGATGGCCTGGGCCAGTTCTTCCTGGGTGGTGCTACCCTTCCTCTTGAACGAAATGAAGACGTAAGCGAGTACGTCAAGTCCTAGCGATTCATAGTTCAGTTTCATCGTGAATTTGCGAATGATACCCGTCTTGACCAATCTTTCAATCCTCTGGGCTACTGTTACTCTGTTCAGACTTAACCCATCCGCTATGTCCGTTATGCGGTCTCTCCCATTCTCAATCAAATAATTAACAATTTGATTATCAATTTCATCAAATTCTTTCATAATGTAGTACAATCAATATAAATATAAGTGTTTCCGTACATATTGTTAACTAAAAGTGAGCTTAAAGTAATATGAGTCGATCGGATCTTCCTGTCATGATCGAATCGAATCCCATAGACGATTTCTATGAGAGAGACAGGGAGATGATGATTATCGGTACTAAAGTGAATACGATAGTGAGGGGAAGAATGAAGAGATACCTTGACAGGAAAGGATTTCTAGAGATTAATCCAGTGATCATATCTCCGATTTCAGATCCGCTGAATCATCCAGTAGACGATCCGACCCTGAGCTATTACGGGCACAAATACAGACTGACCAAATCGATGATCTTCCACAAGCAACTAGCACTCGTGCACTTTGACAAGATCTATTCATTTTCCCCTAATATCAGGATTGAGCCCATCGAGAGGAAGAGTACGGGTAGGCATCTAGCAGAGTTCACTCAATTGGACCTTGAGGTAAAAGGTGTGACAAGAGAGTATGTGATGGACCTAGCAGAGGGAATGATCAACGACTCCATCGTGTGCGTGAAACGATCGATTGACCCCGAAAAACTGAACCCTTACTTGAAAAAATATGCAAAACCGTTCAAGAAAGTCAGATATCAAGATGCAGTCAGGGAATTCGGTAAGAACTTTGAGGCAACAATGAGTGCTGATGCCAAGGAGCCCTTTTGGATCATCGACATACCGCTTCAGGAGAGAGAATTCTATGACAGGGAAAAGGACGAGGAGGAGGGAGTACTGATGGACATGGATCTCATCTATCCTCACGGTTACGGGGAGGCAATAAGCGGCGGGGAGAGGGAACATGAGTACGAACGGATCTTAACGCGCATTTCAAAGAAGGGACAGAGAACCGAGGACTTCGCACTGCTCCTGAAGGCTGCCAGGAAAGGTCTCCCTCCATCTGCAGGATTCGGAATTGGGATTGAAAGATTCGTCAGATTCATTACCGGTTCTGAAGACATTTCACGCGTGGTCTTGTTTCCAAAGAAGATCGGAGAATACGTTCTTTAAACTTTTTTTCTCATAATTTTTATCGCTTCGATCTGTCAATAGAAAACAGAACATTGGTCACTTCAAGTATGAGTCAAAGTTTATTACGCTAAATTTCTATTTATGCAGGTGAGTAGAGACCGCTACCCAGAACTACTTACGATGATGGAAAACAGGGGGAATAGAGTAAAGATTGGAGTAACTATTGCATCTGGCGCTATAATAGTCATGCTGATGTTTGCAATTGCACATTACTATAACCCCCCCGAAAAAACAAATGTAACGGTCAACCTGAGTGATATTACTGAGACCTTGATAAAGAAGAACACAACCATATTCATCAAACCGAATAGTACCGCTGGCTTCCGTGAAACATTGAACTATAACTCTACCCTGGATGGCAGGTTTAATTCTACAGGAGAAGTAACATTCTATGTTCTGAATCAAACGGAGTACCTTTCACAGAATTCGAGTGGTAGTCTTGTTTACATTTATACCACAGGAACCACAACGAACCATAGCGTTCAAGTCACTCTTCAGTCAGGAACATATTATCTGGAATTCTACAATACAAACGATTCCAATCCGGACACGGTGCAGCTGACCGAACCATTCACCATATCATTTTCTACCTAAGCAAAACTCAAGCTATCAACGAAGTTACTGCGATTCAAGTCAGTTATTGGAAAGCGACTCAGGTGAACCAATCATTGCCTGCTAACACCTAGTCTGCATACAGAGGATTGGATACATTGAGGGAAGAATCACTTAGGTGTTTGCAAAGATTGTAACTATTTTCCAGAATCATGTATGAAGTTTAACAATCTATTCATTTGACCTACAGAATTGCGAGTAAATTTCTTTACAATTTGGGATGGAAGAGGTCTTACAATTTGTGTTAACGAATTAGATGGGGATTCATTATTTTAGCATCGTTCCTTTGTAAGAAAATATAATAAGCTCTTTTCAATCTTCGGAATGGAGTGAAAAAAGTTTGAAGCTCTACGTTTACATTATCCGAAGGGTTCTACTACTCATCCCAGTCATCATCGGAGTCACTCTCATAACATTCTACCTGTCTCATCTTAACATCGGACTTCTAATCACCGAGTATGAAGGCAAAATACACACATACGCACAGCGAGCCATAGTCATGAAAGAACTCCACCTCAGTGGACCCGTTTGGGCCCAATACCTCTATTATCTTGGCGCTATGTTCACTGGGAAGTGGGGCTTCGTCTCCCCCGGAGATGTAGATCCTGGCGTACCAGTCTTTACGGAATTCTTGAAAAGATTTCCTCCGACTGCAGAGCTCGCACTCCTGGCTACCTTTCTTATTCTTGTTATGGGCCTTCCTCTGGGAGTTTTGAGTGCAGTAAGAAAGGATCGGGCAACCGATCACGCGACAAGACTGGGAGCAATGGCAGCTGTCTCGATACCCTCATTTTGGCTGGGCCTGCTCGTACTGAATTTCATGCTGGCACCAACTGTCTCATTCTTACCTCATTGGCTGGTGCTGTATGGTAATGGACAGTTGAACTGGTCGGTGTATGGTTACTGGCACGGGAAGATAGCACCTTTCGTTTCTCCCACAGGGGGTTTATCACAGCCGACCGGATTCCTTCTCATAGACACACTCGTCTATGGGGACTTTCCAGCATTCTTCAATGCATTATGGTATGTGTTTTGGCCATCCCTCGTGGTGGCCCTTACGACATTCGGAGTCATCATTAGGTTCATGAGATCAAGTATGCTTGAAAACCTTGGACAGGATTACGTACGAACTGCCAGATCAAAAGGAGTTCCGGAACAATTCGTAATAAAGAAACACGCAAGGAGGAACGCCCTAGGTTCTAGCACGACTGTTATGGGACTGATTTTTGCTTCTCTGCTTAGCGGTGTTGTAGTCACAGAGATTGTTTTTAGCAGACCGGGTATGGGAACGTGGCTCTATCAGGCTGCATACAACAATGACATGGTTTCAGTAATGGCCACAACTTTCGTCTTTACAGTGGTAATCGTAGCTGCGAATCTCATCGTTGACATAATGTACTCATATCTAGATCCAAGGGTGAGACTCGAATGACGACTGAATCAGCGGGGTCTGAATTTTCGAGGGCATTGAAGAAACGTCTGGAATCATCTAAGAGGAGTTTCTATTTCCTAACAAGGAGCCCTCTCGCCACAATTGGTCTGGCCGTTGTTATATTCTATGTAATCCTCGCGATCATAGGACCCAAGCTGGTGGGAGGGAATCCCAGCGTAATGACCGCTTACCCTATATATCACGGTCAGCCGATAATATTCAATCCCCTTCCTCCATTTGAATATGCAAAGTTCCCCCTGGGCACGACGATCGGGGGGTACAGCATATATGAGGGAGTACTCAAGGGTGCAAGGGTCGATCTGGAGCTCGCTTCCATTATAGTATTCAGTGGTGCCTTGATAGGCACAGTTCTGGGAAGCGTTGCGGGTTACAAAGGAGGCGCCATAGGAGAGGCCATCATGAGAGGTACGGACATCTTCCTTTCTCTGCCCTACATAGTTCTGGCAGTGGCTTTCCTGACTGTATTTGGAAGATACGAATCTGTTATGATAGAGTCGCTCATCCTCATATGGTGGCCAACCTACACGAGGATTGTGAGAGGTCAGGTTCTGAGTGTTAGAGAACAAAAATACGTGGAGGCCTCCGTAGCCGCAGGTTCTTCGTCGCTGAGGACAGTGATAAAACACATCATCCCCAATTCCATCTATCCAATTTTCGTGCAGATATCCCTGGATTTCGGGAACGTAATACTCACACTGGCATCACTCTTCTATCTTGGATTCACATTCGCAGGACCTGGTTTTGCCGAATGGGGTAACCTCTTGTCAAGGGCTACGTCAGCAGGTACCGGAGGAGCAGCCTTGGAGAGCTATCCATGGGCGGTAACCATTCCGGGACTAGTGATCCTGATATTTGTTCTGGCCCTCAATCTGTTCGGCGATGGACTCAGAGACGTACTGGACCCCAGGATGAGGAGGTGAATAAATTGGTCGGAGAAGCATTAGTTGTCAAGGATCTCAAGACTCAATTCTTTATTTATGATGGCGTTGTAAAAGCACTGGAGGACGTAAGTTTCATCCTGAAAAAGGGAGAGGTGCTGGGAATCGTCGGAGAGACAGGTTGTGGAAAATCTGTTACTGCTTACAGCATCATGAGACTCATACCCGATCCACCAGGAAGGATTATTTCAGGTCAGATAAAGATGGGTGACTACGACCTCATAAAGGGAATGGACCAAGAAGTTGACATAATTCTAAAAAAGAGACCCAAGATCAGGCATCACAACAAGATGATCAAGAAGAACGAATATCTATACAACAAGATCAGAGGAAGGTACATCTCGATGATTTTCCAGGAGCCAATGGCTGCTCTCAATCCTGTCTTCACTGTAGAAGACCAGATAGTGGAGTCACTATATCTCCACAGTAAGACCAAGATTCTCAGGGTCATCAAATCCGCTTCAGAGCATATTTCAGATCTGCAGTCATTCAAGGATAAGGGCGGCATAACTTCCGAACTTAGTGGTGAGGTAGGGGTTGAACTTCAAAAGATCAAGATTCAGAAGAAGGGGTTTGAGTCAGAAGGGAAGCACCTGGAAATGCTAATTGATGAAGCAACAAAGTACCTTGCAAAGAAGAACAAGTACGACGAAATGCTCAAAGAATCGATAGAGGTCGATTCGCTGGAGGATTCCCTCTTTGGGAATATTGGCGAAGAAGAGAGGGCGAGGATATTGAAGGTTTTATCGAAAGAAGCGAAGAAATCGCACCTCACTAGACTGACCAAGAGACTCAAGAAAAGGAATCCCGATCCCGTGATAAGCGAGGCCAGAAGGGAGGCTTTTGGACTCCTTGAATCTGTCAACATACCAAATGCATTCCAGATATTGAAGAACTATCCGCACGAACTTTCTGGGGGTATGCTGCAGAGGGTCGTTATTGCAATTGCTCTGTCAAACGATCCTCAGATACTGATTGCGGATGAACCAACTACCGCACTGGATGTAACCATTCAGGCCCAGATATTGGAGCTGCTCAGGGATCTCAGAAAGAATAGAGGAACATCCATCATCCTCATCACCCACGATCTTGGCGTCATTGCCGAGATGTGTGATAGGGTCGCGGTCATGTATGCTGGAAACGTAGTGGAAACTGCTCCGGCGATTGAACTTTTCCACAACCCAAAGCACCCGTACACGATAGGCCTTCTTCAGTCAATACCGAGAATAGACGATCCAACAAAGAAACTCAACATCATTCGAGGCACCGTACCCAACCTCATCAAGCCTCCAACCGGATGCAGGTTCAATCCAAGGTGCCAGTTTGCATTCGACAAGTGCACTGTGGAGATACCGCCCACGATCGAGACATCGGAAGGGCACACCGTGGCTTGTCATTTATTCAGTGGCAAGGAGGTAAGATAGATGAGTGAAATTCTTCTGAAGGGAATCGGTATAAGGAAGTACTTCCCAATAAGGGGTGGCGTGTCTGGCAGAACGCTTGGCTATGTCCATGCGGTAGATGATGTCAATATTACCATTTACAAGGGCGAAACGATTGGAGTTGTGGGGGAATCTGGATGCGGAAAGACGACCCTTGGCAGAGTAGTTCTAGATCTCATAGATCCTACTACGGGAGCCCTGTTCTACAAACCCAATGAATCAGAAATGAGTCAGCTAGAACAGCTCTATTCCGAGTTGACGTCTGGAGGAGCGAGGGAACTCAAGAAAGAAGAGAAAAAGATACTGAACACCACGAAGGACAACATATACAAGAGCAGGAGAAAGAAGAAGGATTTCAGGAGCAGAGTCCAGATAGTATTCCAGGATCCAGTCTCTTCTCTTGATCCAAGAATGCTCATAAAAGACGTGATATTCGAGCCCATAAAAATAAACGGGATTCCAGTAGAGGGAGAAGATGACAACGGTAAACAGAAAAGGGTCAGGCTGAGAGGCGATGCTGCGACAAAGTACATCCTCGACATAGTTACTGAAATGGGACTCAATGAGGACCACCTCTTCAGGTTCCCCCACGAATTCAGTGGCGGTCAGAGACAGAGAATCGCTATCGCAAGAGCGATAGCGGTGAAACCCGAGTTCATCGTCCTGGATGAGCCAACTTCCGCGCTAGACGTTTCAGTTCAGGCACAGATACTCAGTCTCCTGAAGAACCTGCAGCAGAAGTACAACGTGGCGTACATGTTCATCACACACAACCTTGCGGTCATAAGGGCGGTCAGCACCCGGGTCATAGTGATGTACCTTGGGAAGATAGTGGAGGAAGCACTCACTGACGAGTTGTTCGAGTATCCGATCCATCCATATACTCAGGCACTCATCAGTGCAATACCTGTCCCGGACCCCAACTTTAAGAGATCTAGGATAGTCCTCAGCGGGGATGTACCTTCACCGGCCAATCCGC
>JAJYRY010000031.1 GCA_021793855.1 Thermoplasmata archaeon | reverse complement strand
GTGACACCGACAGAACCTCTGCGAGAAATTTGCTCCATATCTCTTCGCCAAGGCGCGAATATGCCCTGATCAATATCAGCTTTTTCCCGGAATAGAGTTCACGGACGAATTCGGTGCTGTCAGTCGCGGATACCGTGTAGCTCTTGTCAGCTTTCGGAGAGAAGGGATGGAAGTTCTTCCTGAAAGCTTCCTGGTAATGGAGATACGGTTCGGACCCCTGCTCCATGACCAGCGAATCCCTGATTTCCTCCATGTTATTGGATAAGTATGCTACAAAATCGGAATAGGTGTCATTCATATGGACTTAATGCGTTCCTGTGGATAAATACTTAATTGCTTATTCAAGTGCGTTGCATAATTCCCCTGTATAGTGAAATAGGGGAGTGATTGCCTGTTATGACGCCACAACCATTCATGGCAGTAGGGAACAGAGGCACAAGAAGAGTCTTCCAGTCAAGGAAGAATGCTTCCTCTCAGAGCAGGGGATCACCGGCAAGGGCCAAGGTTGTCAGACAGATCAGAAGGAATCGGTACAGTACGGGAAGAGGTGGAATGTGGAGATATATTTCTCAGGCCTGAAGAGAACAATGGGTGAGGTAATAAAGGCCGTTAGGCCTGATTACATAGTTCAGGAGAATGCCTTAAAGGTGCAGTACTACAACATTATGAGGGGGATGGCACATCCCTATTGAATTGTGCAACGCACTACATCTGATAAATTCTTTTTTAAGCCAAGCGATGACACTTCAGAATACGGTATGGCAATTAGCACAGAAGGAGGAATTTATCAACCCGGAGGACCAATTGATGTAAAAGAGATCCCACTGGAATTTCTTGAAAAGAATATTGGCATTATTTCTGTATCATTCGGTCAAGGAACGACTCTTGAATCTACAAATACCATAATTCAGATGGCCAAATTGCTGAATACAACAGAGCGCCACAGAGACCAGATAACGGCATACCTGGCCGTTGAGAAGGATTCCGGCAAGAATGCAGGTTTCTCTATGATAGAAATGGACACTGAGGGGAAGTATGCCATACTGGGTGGGGCAGCAGTTCTTCCGACTTACAGGGGAAGAGGTATCTACAGGAAGATGATTTCGAAGAGACGGGATGACGCCAGAAAGTACGGCATAGAGTATCTTATAATCCGTGCAATGAAGAATACTTCAGCACCTGTGTGCGAAAAGGTCGGCTTCAGGAAAGTATGTGAGAATAATTTCTACCCGTACAGGGTAGAACAGTAAATTTTTCTACTATCTTTTGCACTGACATTGAGGTCCTGCACCCTCACAGGCATAAGATCATCAGGCCTACTGAAGAAATACTCCGTGGAGTAGGCGCTGCTTGAGCTGTACAAGCTCAGGAAGTTGATGCCGCAGAATGGCAGGGAAATCACAACCGAACTGACAGGAAAACAGAAGGAGATTTTTGAATCGTTCGGGATCAGACAGGAACATGTGCGTACATTTCTGAAGAATTAGGGATCGATTCATCTGGTGCTTACATGATTAAATAGCTGTAAAAACTTGAGCACTGAAATCTCTGTCAAGGTATTGAAAATCTCAATTCTAAATCCTGGCAAAAAACCTTTTTTATCGTATTGGAAGTTACTTGCCGAACATACATTCTATGCAGAGAAAGATCAATTTGTATGATGAATAGACCACAAATGAGAGAGGTCTTGGTTGCATAATGCAAAGATTAAGGTATTTCAAAAGCGTTTCAATTTGTACTTACAAAGATATACGGTTAGGTATCACCATGGTAGACAGATTCATAGCACATATTCGTGAGGTAGATGGCCAATTACAAAGCCTTTCACAACACTTGTGGGGCACAGCTGAACTAGCTGAACGTTTTGCTTCCAAGATTGGACTTGGTCAACAGGGGAAGATTGTTGGATTACTGCATGATATGGGAAAAGCAAGCATTGAGTTCCTTAATTATATCAAGTCAGCAAACCAGATGATAAATTCTGATGAATACGATTACTTGGACCCTCAAGTGAATAAAGGTAGGATAGATCATTCAAGTGCAGGAGCCCAACTTATTCATGAATACTTTAAAGATAAAGCGGTAAACAAAATGCAAACGTCACAGCTATTGTCTCTGGTGATTGCCTCCCACCATTCTGGTTTGATAGATTGCCTTGACCCCAGTGGAAACGATATTTTCACAAAACGAATGAAAAAACCAGACGAAAGTACCCATTTAACTGAGTGTAAAGCCAATATGGGAGATTTACTTGGCCATGATGTCCTAGAAGTACTGTCAGAGAAGACCTTAGAAAGTATAAATGAAAAGATAAATTCAATGAAAAGCAAGGAAAACAACTTGCAACTATTCCTTTTTAAGGTTGGAATGCTCACCAGATTTCTTTTCAGCTGTCTTATAGATGCAGACAGGATCAACACCGCCGATTTCCAGTTTCCCTGGCAAAGCGAAGGAAGATATCTGAAGGGTTTTGAAGCATGGGATGAACTTGTATCTAGGCTGGATGATTACTTGGAAACCCTGCAGAAAGTATCCCTTCCTAAAAGCGAACAAGCAAAGAAGATAAACATTATCCGTCAGAGAATATCCAATAGTTGTTCTATCTTTTCTGATAAGCCAAGAGGCATT
The DNA here is from genome assembly GCA_021793855.1 of Thermoplasmata archaeon. Next base: position 7,475 of record JAJYRY010000031.1, on the reverse strand, counting down.
TATAAGCTCTCCGTACCAACAGGAACCGGTAAAACCTTATCTAGCCTAAGGTTCGCTCTAAAACACGCTAAAACTCATAACATGGACCGAATAGTATATGTTATACCATTCACATCGATAATTGACCAGAATGCCAAGATTGCAAGAGAAATATTAGAGAAAGATAGAAAAAACGGATTGAAACTGGGAAAAGTTGTTCTCGAGCATCATTCCAATCTAACGCCGGAAGAAGAAACATCTCACCAAAAATTATTGGCCGAAAATTGGGACGCACCAATTGTATTTACAACGATGGTAAAGTTCTTAGATTCTATATATGCTCGAGGAACACGAGACTCGCGAAGAATGCATAATTTAGCCAATTCTGTGATAATATTCGATGAGGTTCAGACTCTGCCTGTTAAGTGCGTGCAACTTTTTAACGTGGCGGTCAATTTTTTAGTTGATGAGTGTGGTTCTACCGCCGTACTGTGCACAGCAACTCAGCCCCTTCTTGACAGAATTCAACCTGAAGACCGGTCGTTAAAAATTAAACCAGGAAATGAAATGATTTCCGATTTGTCCCAAATCTTCGAGGGTTTAAAAAGAGTTAAATTTTGTGACAAACGGAAAGCGGAAGGGTGGAGTGAACGAGAAATTGCTTCTCTTGTAAGGGAAGAACTCGATTTAACAGGTAGCGTTTTGGTGATCGTTAATACAAAGAAAGGCGCATTAAGACTATTTCAAGAATTAAAAGGCCATGTAGATGGGTTGCTCGTACATCTGAGTACAAACATGTGTCCGGAGCATAGAATGAATGTATTAGAAAATATGAAAAGCCACCTCAATGATAAAAAACGTGTTGTATGTGTTAGTACTCAACTCATCGAAGCAGGTATAGATATTGATTTCGGAAGTGTGATTCGATATCTGGCGGGACTTGACTCGTTGGCCCAGGCCGCAGGAAGATGCAACCGCAATGGAAAAATGGTATCACTCGGAAGATTCTTTGTAATAAATCCCACAGAAGAGAAACTTGGAAATCTAAAGAGCATTGCTAAAGGACGGGACATTTCGCAACGCGTACTGGATGAATTTAAGAGAGATAAGGAGCAATTTGATAATGATATTCTAGGTCCAAAGGCTATGGAACGCTATTACAGATACTTCTTTTATGATAGGAGAGAAGAGATGTCTTACAATGTTGGTAATAATTCCATTATTGAAAGGGGCGATAATTTATTTGACCTCTTATCAACTAACTCTCTTTCATTACAAGAATACAGAAGGGTCAATGGATCATTCCCTAATCTATTACTCAGGCAGTCTTTCATGTCTGCCTCAAAATCATTTAACGTAATTGATTCCAATATGCACGGGGTTATCGTTCCCTATGGAGAAGGTTCGGAGATCATCGATAATCTTTGCGGTTCCCCTAATATTGAAACGGAGTATCGACTCTTGAAAGCTGCACAAAGATATTCCATAGAACTTTTTGATAACGAATTTCAGAATCTTAGGAGGAGGAATATTATATATGAAATACAAGCGGGTGCAGGGATTTTTTATGCAGGAAAGTCTTATTATGATCCAGATCATGGACTTGATGGAGACTCTACTGGGGACATGCCCTTTTATAACGCATAATGAGGTATTAAATGGAAAACGCGGTGGAATTTAAGGTCTATGGAAAATATGCTTTGTTTACCGATCCACTTACTAAAATTGGAGGTGAAAAATATTCCTACCAGATACCAACGTACCAATCTCTGAAAGGTATAATGGAATCTGTCTATTGGAAGCCAACTATCATTTGGGTAATCGATAAACTGCGTGTTATTAAGCCCATAAAAACTCAGACCAGAAGTGCCAAACCTATGAGTTACGGCGAAGGTAAGCACGATCTGAGCATTTACACGTATCTAGCGGAAGTTGAGTATCAGATTCAAGCACACTTTGAGTGGAACAACAATAGACCAGATATGGAAGCCGATAGGAACGAGAACAAGCACTATTTTGTTGCGAAAAGGATGATTGAAAGAGGAGGTAGAAGGGATATTTTTCTTGGCACGCGTGAGTGCCAGGGTTACGTAGAACCATGTAAATTCGGTTCCGGACCGGGTTTCTATGATAATTACGGAGAATTGTCATTTGACTTTATGTTTCATGGATTTGATTACCCGGACGAGATTGGCTCTGACAAGCTTTTTGCCAGATTCTGGCGTCCAAAAATGATCAATGGGTTCGTCCATTTCATTCGCCCAAGTGAATGCACTTTTACAAAGTTAGTGAGACCAATGGCCGCTAACCAGATTGGGTCTGTGGGATTGAGAGAAGAGGGCCTGATTGAAGATGATTTCGAACACGGGGGTCATAAAACATGAGCTGGATTCAGAAATTATATGATACCTATGAACAATGCCAATTGGCATCGTCACCGGTTACCTATGATGATGTCTCCATTCTTCTGCCAATCAGTCACACAACTCAAGAAGCCCATCTGGAGATTACTGTTGATCAAGACAGTAACTTTAGCCGTGCCAAGGTAGTGCCAAAGGGGGAATCAAGAACAATAGTCCCGTGCACCGAGGAATCTGGAGGTAGGACTGGAAGGAAGCCCAAACCTCACCCACTTTGTGACAAATTGCAATATGTTGCGAAAGATTTCACCGAGTTTGGGGGTCTTGTTACATCTGGATATAGCAAAAATCCAAAGGAACCATTTGCAGAATATGAAAAACTTCTAAGCGCCTGGTGCGAATCTCAGTATTCACACCCTAAGGCGATGAAAGTTCTTGAATATATCCGGAAAGGAACAGTAATCAAAGACCTCATAGATCATGGAGTTTTGGTAGCTACAGCTGAGGGAAAACTTATAGATCAGTGGAGTGGGAAACCAATCCCAGAAATTTTTGAGGTAGCTCCTAAGAAAAAGCAAGGAGAGGCTTTTGTAAGATGGTGTGTGGAAATTCCAGGAGACCCTCAATCCAGTCTTCATACTGACCAGAGTCTCTTTGACAGTTGGATGAAATACTATGAATCGACGAAATCTCGTAAAGCGTTATGCTACGTGACTGGGAAGATTAGCTTAGTTGCCGAAAATCACCCGAAGAAATTAAGGAATGATTTTGATCAGGCAAAAATAATTTCTTCCAACGACACATCCGGATTTACTTTTCGTGGAAGATTTCAGAGTGCAGACCAAGCGTGTACAGTAAGTTATGATGCAACTCAAAAAGCGCATAATGCTTTAAGATGGCTTATCAGGAAACAAGGTTACCGCACTAATAGCCAAGTAATAGTGGCCTGGTCGACGACTGGAAACGATGTTCCTGATCCCCTAATGGATTCTTTTCAGTTTTTAGGAGGTGAGGTTCCTGTCTCAACTTCGGAGGAGTATGCCCATAAATTGAACAGCCGAATAAGAGGCTACCACACAAACATGGGGGATTCTGAAAGTATAGTGATAATGGCCATAGAATCTGCTTCCCCAGGAAGACTTTCCATAGCTTTCTATCGAGAGCTGACCGGATCAGATTTTCTGGAAAGAATAGAGAAATGGTATGAGACATTTTCATGGTGGATGACAGATCAGAACAAGAATAAGACGAACTCTAAAGCAGGCAAAAAAAGACGAAGAGGCGTTTTTATTGGTACACCTGCCCCGAATGATGTCGTGGAAGCAGCGTACGGAGAAAGGGTTGGAATAGAACTCCGCAAATCTACGGTTCAAAGATTACTTCCCTGCATTATCGATGGTGTAAGGTTACCGGTGGACCTAGTACAATCCTCAGTACGACGGGCCTCTAATAGAATTGGAATGAAAGAAGAGGAGTGGGAAAAAACAATAAGTATTGCATGTGCTATGTATAGAAAATATCACATTAATGAGGGATTTGATATGGTTTTAGAAGAAAACAGAACATCGAGAGATTATCTTTATGGAAGACTATTGGCATTGGCTGAGAGCATAGAAAGTTGGGCGCTCAATGAGGCCAAAGAAGACCGACCAACAACCGCTGCGAGATATATGAACAGATTTGCCGAACATCCGTACTCTACGTGGAAAATTATATATCTCGGGCTAGCTCCTTATAAAATAAGACTAGGGAAAAAAGTTGCATCCAGAGAAAAATTGATAAATGAGGTGGCATCGAAATTCACTACAGAAGATTTCAAAAACGACAAAAAACTCAGTGGCGAATTTTTGTTAGGGTATTATTGCCAGCACCAAGTGCTCTGGAGCGGTAACAAATCCAATACCACAGACCAAAATTTAGAAATGGAAGGAGAAAAAGAGGTGGAATGAATTGTTGAAGAATAAGATTGATTTTGCAGCGATAGTAAACGTTAAGAATGCAAACCCGAATGGAGACCCTTTAAATGGGAACAGACCACGTATTAACTATGAAGGATATGGGGAACTCTCGGACGTAAGTATAAAACGTAAGATTAGAAATAGACTCATGGAGGCTGGAAAACCCATTTTTGTTCAGTCTGATGACAATAGAATTGATGATTATCGGAGCCTCCGCTCCAGGGTCGCCGGTGAATTAAAAGAGTCCCCAAAAGATGAAAAGAAGTTTCGGGAAGAAGCATGTAAAAAGTGGCTTGATGTTCGTGCTTTTGGTCAGGTATTTGCATTCAAGAGTTCTTCGAAAAAAAGCAAGAACAAAAACAGTGCTCTGAACGTTGAAAAGGAAGAATCGTCGGAAGAAGATGAAGAATCCGTATCCATTGGCATTCGAGGACCGGTTTCCATACAACCTGCCTTCAGTATTGACCCGATCAATATTTCGAGTATACAGATTACAAAAAGTGTCAGTGGTGAAGGGGATGGGAAAAAGAAGACTTCAGATACCATGGGAATGAAGCACAGGGTGGACTTTGGTGTCTACGTATTTTATGGTAGCATTAATCCACAGTTGGCCAGTAAAACTGGATTTGGGGATGAAGATGCTGAAGCAATAAAGGAAGCCCTGACACATCTATTTGAGAACGATGCCTCTTCCGCGAGACCCGAAGGAAGCATGGAAGTTTATAGAGTTTATTGGTGGAAACACAATTCGAACAATGGGCAATATTCATCTGCGGAGGTTCACCGTTCACTCACTATATCCTTAAAACCTGGCACATCAGAGGCAACAGAAATAGATGATTATGATTTCAAACTCAGAGAGTTACCTGGACTGAAACCAGAGATCATCCACGGACGTTAGATGGGGTAAATATGCAAGAATATTCCGAGGAGGATTTGCTTCCTTTATCCGGAATCCAACATATGGCTTTCTGCGAAAGGCAGTGGGCTCTAATTCATGTTGAGGGACAGTGGGAAGAAAATGTACTGACCGTTGAAGGAAAACACATCCATGAGCGTGCAGATCAACCATTTACTAATGAAACAAGAGGGGATGTTCGCACCACTCGAAGCGTTCCACTTATATCGAGAAAACTGGGACTCCGAGGATTAGCAGATGTCATAGAATATGTGAAAGTTGATGATCCTAAAGAAAATGAGACAATTCAGATTGAAGGAAGGGCGGGAAGATGGAAAGTAAGACCAGTAGAATATAAGAGAGGAAAACCAAAACCAGATGACCGGGATTCGGTTCAGCTTTGTGCCCAGGCTATGGCACTGGAGGAAATGTTAAGCATCCACATCCCGGATGGTTACCTTTATTACAATGAGATACGCCGCAGGGAGAAAGTTGCTTTCGATGACATACTTAGAACTATGGTAGAATTTTTGGCAAATAAGATGCACTGGATGACAGATAATAGATTTGTGCCCACTCCAAAGAAAGAAAAACACTGCTTGCGCTGTTCACTGTATGAAATATGCCAACCAGATTGGAGCACCTTGAATGGAGTAGTTTTGAAGTATATTTCGAATCGATTGATGCACTTAGATGAGGATTTACCTTGAAGAGACTTTTAAACACCCTTTATGTTACAACCCCAGAATCTTATATAGCACGTGAAGGAGAAAATATTCTCATAAAGGTCAACGACGAAATACGTTTTAGGATACCTATCCATAACCTTGAAGGTATAGTCTGCTTTGGATATGTTGGTGCTAGCCCTTCTGCTATGCATCTGTGCTGCGAGAGGGGTGTGGAATTGAGTTTTCTGACTGCTAATGGAAAGTTCTTAGCAAGGGTTTCAGGTGAGGTTTCAGGGAACGTTCTCCTCAGGAGAAAACAATATAGATGGGCTGACCAAGATGAAGAGAAACTAAGACTCGCAAAACGCTTTGTGGAGGCCAAAATACACAATTCTAGAAGGGTGCTGCAAAGGGCACTAAGAGACCATGGCGAATTGGTCTTAGAAAGCAGCGTTGAGAACACAATCGAACGAATGAAAAACATGATAGAAAGAGTTGAGAATGCAGCTTCTGTAGAGGCAGTAAGAGGGATAGAAGGAGAGGCTGCTAGTGCCTATTTTTCAAAATTCGACAGTTTGATAATTAACCAGAAGGACAGTTTCAAATTCGATGAGAGAGTAAAAAGACCTCCAACCGATTATGTTAATGCCCTTCTTTCGTTCATTTACACTTTACTTGCACATGAGTGTTCTTCTGCATTGGAAACCGTTGGATTGGATCCCCAGGTAGGCTATTTACATACTGATAGACCTGGAAGAAAAAGTCTTGCCCTAGACATGATGGAGGAACTCAGAGCCTATCTGGCTGACAGGATGGTACTCACTCTGATCAACAAGAAACAGATTTCTGAGAATGGATTCACTCAGTTCGAAAACGGTGCAGTTCTTATGAAAGATGAGACGAGAAAAGAAGTACTAGTCTCTTGGCAAAACAGAAAAACGGAAGAAATAGTTCATCCATTTCTCAAAGAGAAAATACAGGTAGGACTTATTCCGTATGTTCAGTCAATGCTACTTGCAAGAAACATCAGAGGAGATTTAGATGATTATCCACCCTATCTTTGGAAATAGCGAGGTTACTTAACATGATGGTACTTATAACATACGATGTCAACACTGCAAGCACCACAGGGGCAAAACGTCTGCGTCAAGTTGCCAAAGAGTGCTTGAATCTCGGTCAACGAGTTCAGAATTCTGTATTTGAGTGTCTGCTTGAGCCTCACCAGTTTCTCGAGTTGAAGCATCGCCTTGAGAGCATAGTGGATCCGAAAACTGATAGCTTACGTTACTATTTTCTTGGTAAGAACTGGAAAAATAGGGTAGAACATTACGGAGCAAAACAGGGGTACGATCCAGAGGGAGTTATATTGTACTAATTCGCGAATCATCAGCTATCATTCAAAACCCTATTGATCGGCGGGCCTTTTGAAAAATGACCTTAAGAGAAGTTTCCAAGTTAAATTCTATCTGAGGGGCTGAACATAGGAATCCGGTGTCGCGGAAAATGACATTAACACATTACAATTTACTACACGTCTTGAAGACACGGTCGCACCCTTCACGGGTGCGTGGATTGAAACCAGAATGGCATGCCGAAGGAAGGGGAATATTCC